>JAYNKS010000022.1:0-15419 GCA_038111345.1 Gammaproteobacteria bacterium
GCTCTCTGGATCTTGGCTGCCCGGCAGAGGCGTTTTAGGCATTTTGTTAAGAACATTCCGACCGCACGGTAGTGGTTTATGCCAACAACAGCGCAGAGGTAAAAGCGCGCGCCGACTGGGTCGTCACTTCCTCCATCGCCCTTGAGTTAATTCGCGACCTTTCGCAGCGCGGAGAAAAAATCATCTGGGCGCCTGATCGATATCTGGGCGATTACGTGCGCCGCGAGACGGGCGCAGATATCCTGCTCTGGCAGGGCAGTTGTATCGTCCATGAGGAATTTAAGGCGGACACGTTACTCCAGTTGAAACAGCGTCATCCCGAAGCGAGGATTCTTGTTCATCCTGAATCGCCTCCTTCCGTCATCGAACTGGCGGATGTCGTCGGGTCCACCAGTCAACTGATCCGCGCCTCACAGGAATTGGACGCATCGCTTTTCATTGTCGCCACGGAGGAGGGCATCCTGCATAAGATGCGCCAAGGCGCGCCTGATAAAAAGTTTATTGCAGCGCCTACCGCAGGCGAGGGCGCCACCTGTGAGAGTTGTGCGCAATGCCCATGGATGAAAATGAATGATCTTCAACGTCTCGTAGACGTCCTCGAATCTTTGGACAACGAGGTGCTCCTGGATGAAACCGTCCGGGCCCAAGCGGCGCGACCGATCAACCGCATGATCGAATTCGCCAGTCTCCGCGCAGCAAAGAGCTGAACTCATGCGATACCGACGCGGGCTGAGTCACCAAACCGAAAACAAGACCGGCGTGCTGGTAGTGAACCTCGGCACGCCGGAAGCAGCGACCCCGAGCGCCGTGCGCCGGTACCTCGGCGAATTCCTCCATGACCATCGAGTCGTCGAGCTGACGCGCTGGATCTGGTGCCTGATTTTGCATGGCATCGTTCTTCGGATACGGCCAAGAAAAAGCGCAGCGGCCTACGCCAAAATATGGGAGGAGAGCGGCTCGCCATTGATGTCCCGAACCCGTGCGGTAACCGAAGGACTGTCGACGCATTACGCGCAGCGCTCGGGCGGACGGATCGTCGTCACTATGGCGATGCGCTACGGTGAGCCGTCAGTCGCATCAGCCATGACGCAGCTTGCACAAGAGGGTGTCGAACGCATTACCGTCCTGCCGCTCTATCCCCAATTTTCCTGCAGCACGACGGCGTCGGTCTTCGACGCGGTAGGAACCGTCCTCCGTCAATGGCGCCACCTGCCAAGCCTGCATATCGTTCGCGACTACCACCAGTCCGACGGATACCTAGATGCTCTTGCCAACTCGGTTCGAGAGCACTGGAACCACCACCCAAAAAACGACCGTTTGGTCATGTCCTTTCACGGTACGCCGCAACGCTACTCGGACGCCGGCGACCCCTATCGTCGCCAGTGCGAGACCACCGCCCGATTGCTCGCGGAACGCTTGGGCCTGGACGAGAGCGAGTGGTTGCTGACGTTCCAATCCAGATTCGGCAAAGCCACCTGGCTCACACCGTATACCGACAAGACGCTTGAAACCTTAGCGAAAGACGGCACGCTGAGTGTCGACGTGATCTGCCCCGGATTTGCGGCCGACTGTCTCGAGACCCTTGAGGAAATTGCCAAAGAAAATGCCGAGATTTTTCTGGGTGCCGGCGGGCAGTCGTTTCAGTACATTCCGTGCCTCAATGATCGATCCGATCACATCGCCGCACTCGCCGCTGTGCTCGAGGACGAGACGCCCCACTGGTTTGATGCTTAGCGAAACCCTGCCCGCAACTCGTCGATCACTGGAAGGGTGTCCGGGCGTTTTTGATGCCAGACAAAAAACGACTCGGCAGCCTGCTCCACCAGCATGCCTAAACCGTCTACGGCCTTTCCCGCTCCGCTGCTGATGGCCCAGCGCATAAACGATGTGGGCTGGTCAGCGTAAGCCAGATCATAGGCCAGCCCGCCGAGCTTAAAAACGTGCTCGCCGACATCCGGCAAGCCCCCGGTCAGGCTTGTCGAGGTGGCATTGATCACCAGATCGAATGCCCCCGACAGCTCACCAAATGCCATGCCCTGAACAGAGTCTTCGCCGGCCTCATCCGCCAGATCTCGCGCGCGCGAGGCGGTTCGATTGGTGATCACCAGATCGTTTGGCTGAGCCGACAGCAGCGGCTTGAGAATTCCTCGCGCCGCCCCGCCCGCGCCCAGGATTAAGACTCGCATCCCGCGCAGAGGGCTTGCCAGATTGATCTCGAGGTCCCGCAGCAAACCCGCACCATCCGTGTTGTCACCGGATATTTTTCCGCCTGGCAAAAAAGCAAGCGTGTTCACCGCTTGGGCTGCACGGGCGCGCTCGGATAACGTCTCGGCCAACCGGTAAGCGGCCTGCTTGAAAGGAATCGTGACGTTTAACCCAATAACCCCACCAGCCTGCAGGTGGCGAACGCCTTGCTCAAAGGCAATCGGATCGAGATCAACCGCCTCATACGTTAGCGTGATGCCAAACTGCCGAGCGAAGGCATCATGAATTCGCGGCGACTTGCTGTGGGCCACGGGATGCCCCACCACCGCGAAGCGAAGCGACCGGCGTTCAAAATCAAAAAGATCGGTCATGAATCCTCTTCGCTTTCAATAAACGGGCTCACCGGGATACGAGGTCGTGCCCGGTGCGATTACACTCTAGGTCCAAATTCTAGATGAAATGATTTGTTGACTCGCGCCTTCATCCACTCTCCCATCGGCTGATATGTCCGTTATCGACCGCCCGTCCTGATCATGACTAACCCTGGCCCAACGCCCGCGCCCGAAAGCATCACCGCTATTGTGCGAAAGCACCGGGAAACACTCTTCGAAGGGCACACCCCGCCCCGTGCGTCCATTGAAAGCCAAACTGACGGACTGTCTTTGGATAAAGCGCTCGCCGGCAGCGATTTCATCGCCCGCAGTCTCGCTAGCGCCGCCACGTGGGAAGCCCTAGCGCCGAGCATTGGCAAAGCCCGAGCCGTCGGAGAAATTACCGGAACCATAAACCAGATCGCCACCACTACCGATAATCTCTCATCGGCACTTCGCCGCATTAGAAACCAAGAGGTCGCCCGGATCGGTTGGCGCGATCTGGCCGGCATGGCCCCTCTCAACGAAGTCATCACCTCCTTGTCAGAGCTGGCTGATGCGTCTATCGAAGCGGCCCTCTCACAGGCGCATCACGAAATAGTAGAGCGGTTTGGCGAGCCCATCGGTGAAAACAGCGGCAAACCCGTGCGGATGACGGTGCTCGGCCTGGGCAAATTGGGCGGGCGAGAACTCAATATGTCCTCCGACGTTGATCTGATGTTTGCTTTTCAGGAAAGCGGCGTCACGGACGGCCCAAAATCGATCAGCAACCATGAGTTCTTCATCAAGGTGGGTCAGCGTCTGATTGATCTGCTGCAGCGCCCGACCGCCGAAGGTATCGTGTTTCGGGTGGACATGCGCCTGCGGCCGAACGGTGAGAGCGGCCCGCTGGCGCTTTCGTTCGATGCCATCGATCACTATTACCTGACGCATGGTCGTGATTGGGAGCGCTATGCGCTGATCAAGGCCCGTGCGGTGGCGGGCGACCGAGAGGCAGGGGATATGTTGCTCTCTGGCATACGCCCGTTCGTCTACCGAAAGTATCTGGACTTTGGAGCCATCGACGCCATTCGAAGCATGAAGTCCCTGATTGAGCAGGAGCTCGCCAAAAAGTCACTGGCGCGTAACGTCAAACTTGGCCGCGGCGGCATCAGGGAGATTGAGTTCATTGTCCAAAGTCACCAGCTTATTTTTGGGGGCCGCAACCATCGGCTTCAAACCCAAAGCCTTTATGATGCCCTCGAGGAACTGGCGCGCTCGGAGGTACTACCCGCAGCCACTTGTGCAGAGCTGCGCGAGCACTATGAGTTTCTCAGAACCATCGAGCATCGCCTGCAAATCCTTGATGATCGTCAAACGCATACCTTACCAAGCGACGAGCTCGCTCTGGCCCGCGTGGCCTACGCCAGCGGTTTTGAAAATCCGGACGCGTTGCTGAACCGACTAACGATCGTAACTGACGCCGTCCACCGGCAATTCGAATCCGTCTTCCGGTACGAGGAGAGCGAACCGCAACAAACCCCTGACATCTTTCAAACCCTGTGGCGTAGCGCCATGGCGAATGAATGCGATACCGAGTCTTGTCGCGGTACGGCCTTTGAAGATCCGGAAAAAATCGTCGACCTGCTTGCCAGCATCCCGCGAAGCCGTTTTTATCAGTCTTTTTCGAGAGAGGGGCGGGAACGTCTGGATCGCCTGATGCCGGTCGTACTGGCGCGCTGCGCCGAATCGGAAGATCCGGACACGGCGCTGGCACGAGTGACGTTTGTCATCCAATCTATTGGTCGCCGTTCAGCCTATCTCGCTATGCTGTACGAAAACCAGCTAGCACTTTCACAACTGGTCAAGTTGGTTTGCGCCTCCAGCGAAGTCAGTCAGTGGATTGCCCAGCACCCGGTGATTCTCGATGAACTGCTGGATCCCATCGCCGGCTTCGAAGCGCTCGACGACAAAAGCATCACGGAAGAACTGGGACGAAAACTGGATGACCTGTCAGACGATCTGGAGGCCGCTATGGAGCGCCTTCGGGAATTTCGGCAGGCTTTCACCCTGCGCGTGGCAGCCGCTGACCTGGCTGGACTGATCGATACACAGGGCGTCGCAACGGCGCTGAGCGCTCTGGCCAAAGCGGTATTGATACAGAGCGTACGGCTCGCGGAGCGCACTTTGAACACCATTGATAAACCAGACGAGGCGACGCTCGGGATTATTGCCTACGGCAAGCTTGGCAGCAGCGAACTGGGGTATCACTCCGACCTCGATATTGTTTTTGTCTTCGAGGAGCCGGACGGTGAGAGCGGTGGACGGGCCTCTGGCCGCCGCCATTACTTCGGGAGGCTCGTCCAGCGGCTGACCCATATCCTGACCACCAAAACACCTGCCGGTGACGCCTACATGATCGACACCCGCCTGCGGCCAAGCGGCAACTCGGGAACCGTGGTCACACCGCTACGCGCCTACGCCGAATACCTCGAACACGAAGCATGGACGTGGGAGCATCAGGCGCTGGTCCGGGCGCGTCTTGTCGTGGGCAGCCCATCGATGCAGGTCACCTTTGAACGCATTCGGCACCATCTGCTCTGTCAGGCAAGGGATGTCGATACGCTAAAAGCCGACGTGCTATCGATGCGCCGACGAATGTGGGAGCATCAAAACAAAGAAAGAAAAGCCGATGACGAATTTCACCTGAAGCATGACCACGGCGGACTCATTGATATCGAGTTTTTGTGCCAATACTGGGTGCTGGCTCATGCTGCTCGTCACCCCTCACTGACCGCCTTCACGTCCAACCGAGACATCATCGCTGAGCTTGACGCGCTCGGGCTTCTGAGTCGCCCACATGCGCAAGCACTCGCTCAAGCGCTGGAGACCTATCTGGCGCACGAAAATGCCGTCAAGTTACGGCGGGGAGAGTCTCGCGTTCATGCCGAGCGGTTTAAGGCAGAGCGCGAATCCGTGCAATCCCTTTGGATGCTGACCTTGGGTGACCGGCAGGACCGAATGGATGCCGCTCCTTAGCAGACCTTAGTCGCACAAAGTCGCTGACCCAATCAGATACAATGGCTCTAAACTAAGCATCTCTTCACTCAAATGAAAGACCAGTTGCGAATCGGACTCGTCATCGGGTCATTTCACAAAGAAGCCTGCGAGACCATGCGCGATGCCGCCAAAGCGGAAGCGGCGCGCCTTGGTCTTGAGGTGAACGAAGAGCATTGGGTCCCCGGATCCATGGAAAAACCGCTGGCGGTTAAAAGAATGCTCGCCAAACCGACCATCGACGCGGTCGTCACGCTCGGCATCATTGAACGAGGCGAAACCGGCCACGGCCGCACGATGGGTCATGCGGTCATTCAAGCGCTGATTCAACTGCAGCTGGCAGCAGACAAACCGGTGGGGGTGGGCATACTCGGACCGGATATCCTGCCAGAACAGATCCACCCGCGGCTGGTGCCATATGCACAGGATGCGGTGCGGGCCGTACAGGTCATGCTTTCATCAAAGGCCGGGTAGCGTCCGCAAATCGACAGCTTCTGCAATAATCGCGCTCTTCGGCTCCGGTTTAACGAAGCGCGCATCCAACGGAAAGGAAAGGATCATGTCATTCTCAGATCGTGACGGCGTCATCTGGTTCGACGGCAAAATGGTGCCGTGGCGCGATGCTCAAGTCCATGTGCTGACGCACACCCTTCATTACGGTCTTGGTGTCTTTGAAGGCGTGCGCGCCTATCAAACCGACCGCGGAACCGCGATCTTCCGACTGGCCGATCACACCGACCGACTCTTCCGATCGGCTCATATTCTCGGCATGAAGATACCTTTTGATGCGCAGACGCTGAACGACGCGCAAGCGGCCGTGGTGAGAGAGAACCAACTCGCCACCGCTTACCTGCGGCCGCTCGCCTTTTACGGATCGGAGGGCATGGGAATCCGTGCCGACATGCTGAAAACCCATATCGCGATCGCCTCATGGGAGTGGGGCGCCTACCTCGGCGAAGACGGCCTCAAGAACGGAATCAAAGTGAGAACGTCATCGTTCACGCGTCATCACGTCAACATTACGATGTGCCGGGCGAAAGCCTGCGGCAACTATATTAATTCCATGCTGGCGCTTCAGGAAGCGCTGTCCGGTGGCGCAGACGAGGCATTAATGCTCGATGCATCGGGCTACGTAATGGAAGGCAGCGGCGAGAATGTGTTCGTCGTCAGAGACGGCGTCATCTACACCCCCGACCTGACCTCTGCGCTTGAGGGCATCACCCGCGACACCGTCATCCAGCTCATAGCGGAAGCCGGGCTGACCGTCATCGAAAAACGCATCACCCGTGATGAAATTTATGTGGCCGATGAAGCCTTCTTTACGGGAACCGCGGCCGAGGTAACGCCAATCCGGGAACTTGATGGCCGACAGATTGGCAATGGCGGTCGTGGCCCTATTACCGAACTGCTCCAGACCAGATATTTCGATTGCGTCCAGGGGCGAGACCGTAATCACGACGACTGGCTGACCTTCATCTAAATATTTCCAAACGATGGATAAGGCATTCGTCACAGGCGCGCCCAACTCGAGCCCACGGCAACACCAGATCAGCGAGGCGGATTTGCCACTGCACTGCCCGCCAGACGATACCGCGCTGTGGAGTCAGCACCCGCGCGTGTATCTTCCCATCGCCGCGGGCAAGACCGCGCTCTGCCCTTACTGCGGGAACCGGTTTTTTCTGCCGAAGAGCCCCTGATTGCCGCAAACCGCTCGGCCTGTGGTGAACACCCGCTCTAGCATGCTGATCATCGGTCCGGCCTGGGTGGGGGACATGGTGATGGCTCAGAGTCTTTTGCGCGCCGTGAAATCAGCCCATCCTGACTGTGGCATCACAATGATCGCACCGGCCATAACGGCGCCCCTCGCTGAACGCATGCCTGAAGTCAGTGACGTGATCGTGGCGCCGTTTCAACACGGTCGATTGGATTTAATCACGCGGTTTCGGATAGGCCGCTCCCTTCGGCGCCGCGGTTTTGAACAGGCCATCGTCTTGCCTGGGTCAGTCAAAGCGGCACTGGTGCCCTATTTTGCCGGCATCCCGCACCGAACCGGCTATGCCGGCGAACCTCGCTGGGGCCTCCTTAACGATATCCGCCCAAGACCAAAAGGCAAGAAGGATTTAATGGTCGAGCGATACGTTCGTCTTAGTCGAACTCGAAAGGACACGCTCGTGCATCATCTGCTTGAGCCGCGCTTGCGGACTGATGTCGCCAAGGCTCATGAGGCACTGAAGCGCGTAGGAGGCGCTTTGCCAGCCGGGCGCATTCTCGCCCTGTGTCCGGGTGCTGAATACGGTCCAGCCAAAAAATGGCCAGCCAAACATTTCGCTGCCTTAAGCGATCACTACAGTCAGTTGGGCTGGACGATCTGGATCTTGGGCGGACCTAACGATCGCGCGACAGGACAAGACATTGTGGCGGCCTGCCAATCCCCTCAAACCGTAACCAACCTCGCCGGGCAGACCACGCTTCTTGAAGCGCTTGATCTTTTATCGATCAGTCATGCCGTGGTCAGTAACGATTCAGGCCTCATGCACGTCGCCGCAGCAACACAGCGGCCAGTGATAGGTATCTTCGGCTCTTCAAGCGAAGCGCACACGCCGCCGCTGGGTGAGACCGCCGCTGCGGTGTCCCGCACCCTGGCCTGTCGACCCTGCTTTGCCCGCGACTGCCCTTTGGGACACACCGATTGTCTTGATGGCCTTTCGCCCCACGAGGTGATCGAACGTCTTGAGCAGCTTCTCGCGAAGTCACCATCGCAGTGAACGATATAATTTTCGACGGTCCACACGAATAAAACCCATGCCATCGAAAAAATTAAAGGTCCTGGTCACCGGCGGCGCCGGGTATATCGGCTCCCACACGACCCACCAGCTGCTTGAGGCCGGTCATCGGGTCACGGTGGTCGATAACCTCTACAGCGGCCATCGCTGGGCCGTGCCGGTCGAAGCCGAGTTTGTCGAGGCGGATGCCGGCGATCGGTCCGAGATGCTCGCGCTGATGAGCGATGCGTCATTCGATGCCGTCATCCATTTCGCGGGACACATCGTCGTTCCTGAATCGGTGGCAAATCCGGACAAGTACTATCGGAACAATGTCCTGGGATCTTTGAATCTGATTAACAGTGCCACAGCCTGCGGTATCGGGATTTTCATTTTTTCTTCAAGCGCAGCGGTCTACGGTAACCCTACCCATATTCCGGTCTCGGAAACCGCCTCTTTGACTCCGATTAACCCGTACGGTCGCACCAAGCTCATCACAGAGTGGATCCTTCAGGATATGGCGCAGCGTGATCTCCAGCCCAATCCCCTTCGCTACGTTGCGCTGCGGTATTTCAATGTGGCCGGCGCGCATCTCAACGGACTGCTCGGCCAAGCCACTCCCGAGGCCACGCACCTCATCAAAGTCGCGTGTGAGACCGCGTGCGGTAAACGGAATCTCGTTTCGATTTTTGGCACCGACTATGACACGCCCGACGGCACCTGCATTCGGGACTACATTCATGTGCAAGATCTTGCCGACGCCCATCTCAAAGCCCTGGACTATCTGGCATCCGGGGGGGAATCGCGCGTCCTCAACTGCGGCTACGGCCATGGGTACAGCGTGCGCGAGGTGCTTGATACCGTTCGGCTGGTTAACGGCGCGGATTTTCCGATGTCAGAAGCTTCGCGTCGAGCGGGTGATCCAGCACAACTCGTGGCAGATAACCGGGCGATTCGCGAGACCCTGGGCTGGGCGCCACGCTACGATAATCTTGAGATCATTTGTGAGACCGCGCTGCACTGGGAGCGAAACGGCAATCGACCGCTTTCAAAGACCGGTTAAACTATCCCCTCTGCGCACGACCTGCCGGTCGACCCTCGCAACATGAAGCTAGCGCTCTGTCTTTATAAGTATTTCCCCTACGGCGGCCTCCAGAGGGACTTTTTGCGCATCCTGAACGAATGCCAGCAGCGCGACCATGAGGTGCACGTCTACACCTCCGAGTGGCAGGGAGACAAACCCCAAGAGGTGAGTCTTAATGTTCTGCCAGCCAGTCGGATCGGCGGCAACCACGTGCGTGACCGGCGGTTTTTCAATCAGATGCAAAAAGCCACAGCGCCTCAGCGCTTCGATGCGATTGTGGGTTTCAACAAGATGCCGGGGCTCGATGTGTATTACGGTGCCGATTTTTGTTATCTCGGCAGAACGGCGCCGCAGTACGGGCCGCTGTACCGATTAACGCCCCGTTACCATCATCTGTACACCTACGAAAAAGCCGTTTTCAGTCGCGAGAGCGAAACCCAGATCCTCTCTCTTTCTCAGCGCGAGAAAACCGTTTATCAGCAGTACTACGGCACTCAAGAAGAACGCTTTCATCTGCTGCCACCTACGCTTGATCTTGACCGGCGGCCGGTAGCCCATCGCGAAAGCGTAAGGCATAAGGTCCGCGAGACACTCGGCGTATCGCCATCTGACGCGTTACTGTTATTCGTCGGGTCGGGCTTTAAAACCAAAGGACTTGATCGGGCGCTGATCGCCATTGCCCATTTGCCTGAGTCGCTTGCCAAGACCACGCGACTCGTGGTGATCGGACAGGATCAGGCCAGCCCTTATCTTCGACTCGCCCAAAAACTGGGCGTTGCCGAGCAGGTGCAGTTCGTTGGGGGACGAACCGACATTCCAGAGCTGCTGGCAGCGGGCGACCTGCTGGTACATCCGGCCTACATGGAAAATACCGGAACCATACTGCTGGAGGCGATCGCGGCGGGGCTACCGGTGCTAGCCACCGATGTCTGCGGATACGCCGGTCATATCGCTTTAGCAGATGCCGGCAAGGTTCTACCGTCTCCGTTCGATCAGCACCAACTGGATTTCGAGCTGGCTTCAGCACTGCTGACCGGAGACCGACAACGCTGGTCTCAGAACGGGCTCACCTATGGCGCACAAACCAGCCTTTACCAGATGCCCAAAAGCGCAGCCGATGCTATCGAAACGGTCGTCGAGCAAAAAGGCCTTTCGAGACAAACGCCCGCAAGGCCCTCGACAAGTCCGTGGGTTTTCCTGCGGAAAGATCTGGAATCGCTGGGTCAATTTGAGGACATCATGTCGCTTGGCGGCGAGGTGTACCGGGAGGCGCCGGGCCGGCGCACCGTTCGCTTTGAGCGAAACAACCGGCGGTATTTCCTTAAAACCCATACCGGTGTCGGCTGGCAGGAGATCATCAAAAACCTTTCGTATCTTCGACTGCCCGTTATTGGCGCCATGAACGAGTGGCATGGCGCTCATCATCTGCAGCGCCTCGGTATTGATACGCTCAGCATCGCCGGATACGGCACCGCATCAGGCAGCCCGGCCCGCCGGCAGTCCTTCATCATCACCGATGAAATTACCGATGCCCAAAGCCTCGAGGAATTCTGCAGCCCATGGAAATCACGCCCGCTTAAAGACAGCAGCGAGATACGCTTTAAGCGCTGGCTGATCACGCAGCTTGCCACCACCGCGAGGCGCCTTCATCAAAGTGGCGCCAATCACCGGGACTTTTATCTCGTCCATTTTCTGTTGCAGCCTGGTTATGAGAATGAAAAGATAATCCCTCAAAGCAGTCGACTGGCCGTTATTGACCTGCATCGGATGCAGCTGCGAGGCAGTACCCCCAGACGTTGGCGCATCAAGGACGTTGCCGGCTTGCACTATTCGAGCATGGATCTAAAGCTCACCGATCGAGATCGATTGCGCTTCATGAAATTCTATTCAGGCGCACCGCTGAGGGATATTCTGGCCAGCGAGCGGGACTTCTGGAACGGCGTAGAACGGCGCGCTCAAAGACTCTATCAAGCCGAAAAGCGGCGCTCCCCGCGACGCCACCCGCTGCCTGCACAATCAATGCCGATCGCGAAAGCCTCCGTTGAGCGAGTCAGGGGTACGTGACGCCAAACCTATCGACCCGTGGCGAGAATCGGTTCTCACTGCTTAAGAACGATCTTCTCGAAAAACAGTCGGGCCGACTATTCGCCCAATACCTTTCCTCTTACCAATCCCCTCTGCTCGACCAGCTGCTGGAGGATCCCAATCGCGTTTTTCTCGAGCCCGGGGCCGAGATTCTTAAGGACGATGCCAAAACCGTCGTCGCGCGCACGTCTTTTGACGGTCGCTCCATTGTCGTAAAGCGTTACCCTGTCAAAAACGCCTGGCATCGCATACGCCTGGTCTTCAAAGCCTCAAGGGCACAGAACAACTTTCAATACGCCCAGACACTTTCCCAGATCGGTATTCGCGGCCTAAAGCCGGTCGCATGGATTCAAGAACGCCGATTTGGCGTGCGCGCCGAATCGTGGCTCGTGTATGAGCACATCGACGACAGCATCTGCGCCGATACGCTCACGGACGACTCCGATCCCAAGACCGTCGCTCGCGTTGTGCAGACCGTGGCTGATAACCTGCGCATCATGCGGGAGAGCCTGTTGTCTCACGGCGATATGAAACCCTCCAACGTACTGATCACCGCAAACGAGGTGGTCTTGATTGACCTTGACGCAATGCAGGCCTACCCCGACGTCGCGCGCTGTGAAAAAGGTCTTGCCAGGGACGTTGCTCGCTGGATGCGGTGGTGGCGATCGGACCGTCCGCAGCCCGCCATCGCGGATAAGGCGCAGACCGCGCTCAAGGCCGCCGGCTTTGAGGTGTTATTGCCCTAGCTTGAGCGCTGGTCTAGGCGCAGTCGAGCCGCAAAATAAGGGTGGTCGGACGGCCCGACCGGCGCACTCCACACGGCTTCTGCCGTCAGCCCTCTCAATAAAATCATATCCACGCGTCGCTGCGTCGGCTCCAAGTCCGAGAGCGCGTCGGTCGCGTCCTCGGGTAGGTGTCGGCGCATGGCTGGATCATCGAAAGTCGCGTTGAAATCACCCAGCAGCACCGCGCGCGGATAACGGGCAAACGCTTGCATAACGGCCTGCAGCGGCTGCTCGCCCTCTGATGGTTTCGATAAATGGGTATTCAATATATGCACGTCTCCGTGCGGGCAGGCCATTCGATACACGCTAAAGGATCGATGCGCTCTTCCCGTCGAAGGAAACACGGGAACGGTCTGCCAATCCGCGATCGGCAACCGACTGAGCAAAGCGTTTCCCCGCTGTGGGAAAAAGATGAGTTTTCGCGTGGGCGCAAAATGCATGCATCGTTTAAGGCATTGCGCCAGGCGGCTCGCCTGATCGCGAGGCCGGAAAAGACTGGTTCCCTCGACCTCCTGCAGAGCCACAACATCGGCATCCCGGATTACATTTGCGATGCGCGCCAGATCTTTTCTGCCGTCGAGTCCTCGAGCCCGATGAATGTTATAGGTGCCCACCGTAAAAACATCGCTCGACTCCCAAGACATCGAGGCATTGGCGACTATTGAGCCTCCGTTTCGCGCGTTAACCGGCCACGCGCGGCTAGCCAGAAACAAAACGGCTACGATCGGAAGGCCCCAGGCCAGTTGCGCGATAGTCATTTAGCAGGATTGTTGGGCAGTGAGGGCCTTATTTGGGCACGATGAGCACGGAAGGCGGAGCGTTTGGCTTCGTTATACTGGTCGAAAAATACGCCGTCGAGCGTTTCGCCAGCGAGCCAGCGACAACCGATAGGACTTAAAACCCTATTCATTTTAACCGGCCCTACGATCATTTCTGGAATCATGCTTATGAAGACCGCATTTGCGAGCGACGCCCGTTTTCTGGATCACGATACCGGTGTCGGCCATCCAGAGCGCGCCGCGCGAATATCGCACACGCTGGGCTTCCTGGATGCGCAGCCGTGGTTTTCGTCCCTGCTGAAAGTCAGCGCCACCGTATGCGAACCGGATGCGATTCTTTCCATGCATGATCCCGAACTTCTCGCGCGGGCCAAATTAAGCTGTGAGCAGGGTCGGCCGTACCTGGATTCGCCAGATGTGGCCATCAGCGCCGACTCGTTTGAGATTGCCCGCCTGGCCGTTGGCACCATGCTCACCCTCAGCGACCGCATCATCAGCGGGGAGGTTGATAATGGCTTCGCGCTGATTCGCCCGCCCGGCCATCATGCCGAACACAGTGAAGCGCTGGGCTTTTGCCTATTTAATAACATTGCCATCACGGCGCGCTACCTTCAGAAACACCACGGTCTTGAAAAGATCCTTGTCGTCGATTGGGACGTGCACCACGGCAACGGGACGCAGCATTTATTCGAGGAAGACCCAAGCGTCTTTTTTATCAGCACCCACCAATACCCGCATTACCCCGGCACCGGGTCACGCAGCGAGACGGGTATTGGTGCGGGGAACGGCGCGACGCTCAATTGCCCGATGAACGCCGGTGCCGGCGATGAGGACTATCAGGCGGCCTTTCAGGAAAAGATCCTGCCTGCGGTTCATGACTTCAAGCCTGACATGATCCTTATTTCGGCGGGCTTCGATGCCCATCGCGCGGACCCGCTCGGGGCCATCAACCTCAGTACCGAGCAGTACGGCTGGATGACCGCGCGGCTCATGGAATGCGCGGATCAGTACTGTCACGGACGGCTGCTTTCCGCGCTGGAGGGCGGTTATGACCTGGACGCGCTCGCGCAAAGTGTCGCTGCCCATCTTGCCGTGATGAGCGGGCAAGGCCTCGCGTCAGCAGGCGATTAAGCCCGACCCCAGTCAGGCCAATATCACCCGTAGAACGCCAGTACCAGCGAAAGGGTCACCACCGAAAGGCCCGTGCTCAGCACCACCGCCGTGCCCGCTAGCGGCTGTGCACACGCGTAGCGTTCGGCAAAAAGATAGCTATTGATTCCCACCGGCAGGGCGGCCATGACTACCAGCACAGCCTGCCAGACCGCCGGTATATCCAACGCCCCAGCCACCGACCAAACCATTAGAGGCAGCAGCACATTCTTGATCAGCACCACGACGCTTGCCGAGCGCAGCACGCCGCCGATCGGATAAAAACTGAGCGCGGCGCCGAGTGCGAACAAGGCGCCGGGCCCTGCCGATCGACCCACCAGGTCAAGAATATCCAACAGCGGTTGCGGTAGCGGGGTCTGGGTTAGGTTCACCAATACGCCAAGACCGATACCGATCAGGAACTGATTGGTCAAGATGCTCCGAAGGGCCGATCCACCAATGGAGTCGCGCGCGCCTTTGGCTTTCGCCAATTCCTGAATCACAATCATGACCGGAAAAAACAGCGGTGCCTGAAACGCCACCAACAGCACCAACGGCACCGTCGCGGCTTCGCCGTAGGCCATCATCACCAGCGGAATGCCAAGCGGAATAAAGTTGCCGTAGCTGCTGGCGAAAGCGAATACGCCGGCCGTAGCGCTCGAGCGTAATCGCCAGCGTGCAAGCAGAAAAGTGCCCATCAGGACTGCCAGCGCACAGCCAAAATAAGCGATCACCGCTCGCCAGGGAATCACCTCGGGCCACGCCACCGTGCTCATCGTTCTAAAAAGCAAAAGCGGCACGGCAATGTTGAATACGTAAAGTGATAACCCGCGCACGGCTGCACTATCCATCCAGCGGCGCGCGCCCACCACATAGCCCATGGCGACCACGCCGAAAATCGGAAGCACGATATCGATAACCGCGGGTGCCAGATTCATGGTGATGGAGCGTTTTGAAAAGCCGACGAATGCATAACGGGATCAAAAAAAGAGGCGTCCTCACCGGTTGATAAGCTTCGCGTAGAACCAGACGATCGACCGGAGGTATTTGCCATGCGCAAGCATAGACGTTAAATTCGCGCTTGCCCAATCCGGCTCTGGTCTGATTCGGGCATCAAGGCGTTGAAGGGGACGAGTAGTTGGAAACACCCGCGCTCAAAGAGA
>JAYNKS010000023.1:0-15411 GCA_038111345.1 Gammaproteobacteria bacterium
CCGTGTCTGTGTCGGGGCGCGTCAACCCAGCGGTAAGTAACCTTCAGCGGTGAGCATATCGGTCAAGCGGATCAGCGGCAGCCCGATCAGGGCGGTCGGATCGTCACCGCTGAGTTCGGCCAGAAGGGTTATGCCCACACCCTCGGACTTCAGGCTGCCGCAACACCCGTAGGGCGCTTCGGTATCCACGTAGCGCTCAATCTGATCCCGACGCAACGCTCGGTATCGGGCCGAAAAGGAAACCACATCGCTTTGTTCGCTACCTGATCCTGCATTAACTACGGCCAGGCCGGTGAAGAGGGTCATGGTTTTGCCCGACGCCGACATCAACTGCTCGATTGCTGAATTCCGATCCTCGGGTTTGCCATAAAGGCGATTTCCAATCGAACCTGCCTGGTCCGAGCCGATCACCAGTCCTGATTCCAGCTGACTGGCCACGGCCCTGGCTTTTTCGATAGCCAGACGCAGCGCAAGGGCAGGGGCGGTTTCCCCAGGAAGGGGGTTTTCGTTTACGTCAGGCGAGATGACCTCGAACGGGATTTGAAGGCGCTCCAGAAGTTCGCGCCGATAGGGAGAGCTGGAAGCCAAAACGAGGCTTTTTTTTAAGGTCATTTTGACAGGGTTCCGGGGTTTCACTAAAATCCGCGCTCCGCCGAAGGGTGGCGCGTCAGTGGGGTCTTGCGACCGCTCAGACGTCAGACCCGACGGGTGGGCCCTCATTCTACTAAACGAGACCCCGCACATGGCCGTTCAGAAAAGCCGAAAGACTCCGTCCCGAAGAGGCATGCGCCGCTCTCATGACGGCTTGAGCAAATCAACTCTCTCCACAGATCCTGTTTCCGGAGAACTGCACCGGCGTCATCATGTTACTGCTGACGGCTACTATCGTGGTCGTAAAGTGATTCAGGAATCAGTCAGCTCCGACTAGGTCCCCTGGCTCGCCCCGAGTCACCTATCTCCTCGGCGCGATAATGAATTCCCAAGACCCGGTGCGCCTCGCCATCGACGTGATGGGTGGCGATATCGGCCCTGACGCCACTATCCCCGGAGTGGAGCGCGCTCTTGGGCAGTACAGCAACCTTCACTGCCTACTGGTAGGCGATGAGACTGCTATTCGCTCCCGGATCGCTCGTGATTTGATCGACACGCGGGTTAGCGTGGTTTCCTCTACCGAAGTGGTTGAGATGGACGAATCGCCCGCTGCGGCGCTTCGTTTCAAGAAGAATTCCTCCATGCGAGTAGCCATTAATCTTCTGGCCTCCGGGGAGGCAGACGCGTGTGTCAGTTCAGGCAACACCGGCGCGTTGATGGCAACTGGCCGATTTGTCCTGAAAATGCTCCCGGGTATCGATCGGCCAGCGATCATTGCGCCGCTGCCAAGGGCAAATGGGCATGTCCACGTTTTGGATCTTGGGGCTAACGTGGGGAGTTCTCCGGCTACGCTTGCCCAGTTCGCACTGATGGGGGAGAGCATGCTGCGATCCCTCGAAGCCCTTGCATCTCCGAGTGTGGGCCTTTTGAACATAGGCAGCGAAGAAAATAAGGGCAACGACACGGTAAAAGCCGCCGCTGAACTTATCAAAGACAGCGGCATTAATTATGTCGGCTACGTCGAAGGAGACGACATTTTTAATGGAAGCGTCGATCTCATTGTCTGCGATGGATTTGAGGGCAATATCGCCCTCAAGACCAGCGAAGGATTGGCCCAGATGTTGTCGAAGATCATCAAAGAAGAGTTTTTCCGAAACCCTTTTCGAAAGATAGCTGGCCTAATCGCATCGCCCGTCTTGAAGTCGGTCAGGGCGCGGATGGATCATCGGCAATATAATGGAGCGATGCTGCTCGGTCTTAATGGTGCGCTGGTAAAAAGTCATGGTGGGGCGGATGCGCTCGCCTTTGCCAACGCGATTGGCGTGGCCCGTTTAGCCGCTTCAAAAAATGTGGTTAATCAGATCAAACGAGCACTCTCCGATCACCCTGGGCTGCTCAAAGACGCCTCATGATGCGACACGCTCGGATCATCGGGACGGGAAGTTATCTCCCAGAAAATATCGTCACTAACGAGGATCTAGCAAAGCGAATCGATACGACCGACGACTGGATCTTCTCCCGAAGTGGCATCCGCCAGCGCCATATCGCCGCCAAAAACGAATTCACCTGCGATCTGGCTGAGCAGGCCGCCCGCCGGGCCCTTGCCGCCGCCAGCCGAAGTCCCAGGGAAATCGATCTGGTTGTCGTGGCCACCACCACGCCTGATCAGGTCTTTCCCAGCACGGCCTGCCTTCTGCAGGACCGACTCGGTATCCGCGGCGGACCTGCCTTCGATATTCAAGCGGTTTGTGCAGGCTTTATTTACGCGCTCGACGTGACGTATCGATACATTCAAACCGGTGCGAGCAAATGCGCCCTCGTGGTTGGTGCTGAAACATTTTCGCGAATCCTGAACTGGGAAGATCGATCGACTTGCGTGCTGTTTGGCGATGGTGCGGGAGCGATGGTTCTCGAGGCGTCCGACCAGCAGGGAGTCATATCCAGTCATTTGCATGCCGATGGAGCCTACAAGGAACTACTCTGCGTCCCGACGGGGGTGTCCACTGCATACGATCAGATTCTCAACCGAGAGGCCTTTACGACCATGCAGGGGAAGGAGGTATTCCGTTGGGCGGTCTCAGCCTTAGGGGACGCCGTGGTTGAGACACTTGAGGCCAACAACCTCACTGAGGCAGATATTGATTGGCTCGTACCTCATCAAGCAAATATACGAATTATTCAGGCGATTGCCCGACGTGTGGACATGAGTATGGATAAGGTGGTGGTCACGATCGAGCGACATGGAAATACATCAGCCGCCTCGGTACCGCTTGCCTTTGATGAGGCGGTTCGCGACGGTCGAATCCAATCGGGCCAAAAGATCATATTCGAGGCGTTTGGCGGAGGTTTCGCATGGGGCAGCATGCTGGTTCAACTGTAGTGGGTGACTAAATGACTGAAGAAGCAACAACAGAACGTCCGTCTGTGTGTCTTGTGACCGGAGCAAGTCGCGGCATCGGTCAGGCCATCGCGCTGGGTCTCTCGCGCCAGGGGCACGCGGTTATTGGGACGGCAACCAGTGAAAAAGGCGCTGAGGCAATAACCGCGGCAATCCAGGAAATGCAGGGATCAGGTCGGGGCGCGGTCCTCGATGTGAATGATCATGAGAAAGGGGAGGCGCTCGTAGCCGCACTTTCGGAGGAGTTCGGCACCATCTCTATTCTCATCAATAATGCCGGCGTTACGGAAGATACCTTGCTGCTTCGCATGAAGCCTGAGCAGTGGGAAAAAACCATCGGAACCAATCTCGCCTCGATCTTCGCTCTGACCAAAGCCTGTCTCAAGGGCATGACAAAGGCCAGATGGGGTCGGATCATTAACATCAGTTCAGTCGTTGCGGCCACAGGCAATCCCGGACAAACCAATTACGCAGCGAGCAAAGCAGGGATGGTGGGTTTCACAAAATCACTAGCACAGGAGGTTGCCTCACGCGGCATCACCGTCAACGCGGTTGCCCCGGGTTTCATAGAAACCGACATGACCAACGAGATTCCCGAGAGCTACCGAGCACGACTGATGGATGCCATTCCTCAGGGACGGTTAGGTACACCGGAGGATATTTTCCATGCGGTGAACTACCTGACATCAGATGGCGCGGCTTACGTGACGGGACAGGTGATTCACGTGAACGGCGGGATGTACATGAGTGGTTGAGCAAGTCGATCTATATTTCTGTTTTATATGGTTTATTTACGGTTAGATAAAGTATATAAATTGAAGATAAGGCGAATCAAAAGAGGGTTTTTTGTTGGACTTGGGGGCCGGTTTACGGTTTAATCCCGCCACGACCAGCGGGGGTCCCGAGAGAGCGGTAGACCACCCACCACCCGCCGCAAGAATTAAACACACCAGGAGGCAACAGCACCCATGAGCAGTATCGAAGAGCGCGTCAAAAAAATCGTAGTTGAGCAGCTCGGTGTAAGCGAGGATCAGGTCACCCCGGACGCCTCCTTCGTCGATGATCTGGGCGCCGATTCCCTGGATACCGTCGAGTTGGTGATGGCGCTTGAAGAGGAATTCGATGCCGAAATTCCAGATGACGAGGCCGAGAAGATAACCACCGTCAAACAGGCGGTTGAATTTATCCAGGCAAACGCCAGCGCCTAAATTTCTCTCCACTTTCCAAAGACATCGAAGCCGTCTGATGCAAACGCCTCAGGCGGCTTCGTTTTTTTGAGCCTATCATGTTGAATCCCCGAAAAGTCGTGGTCACCGGTCTTGGATGTATATCGCCGGTCGGTATCGACGTGACATCCACTTGGGAGGCGCTTGTCGCCGGAAAAAATGGAGTCGGTCCGGTAACGCATTTCGACGCCTCGGATATTGCCACCCGGATTGCCGGTGAAGCGACCGGTTTCAATCCAGAGATCCGACTTGCGGCAAAAGAGGCGCGTCGGATGGACCGCTTCATTCAACTCGGGCTTTGTGCCGGACTTGAAGCATTCGATGATAGTGGTATCGATCTTGATAACGCAGATCGAGATCAAATTGGCGTCTTGATTGGCGCGGGTATAGGCGGTCTCGGCACCATCGAGGAGACCACGCGCTTGTTGCTTGAGAAGGGCGCACGGAAAGTGTCGCCTTTTTATATCCCGAGCAGCATTATCAATATGGTCTCGGGCAACCTGTCGATCATGCTGGGGCTTCGAGGTCCGAACCTGGCTGTCGTCACCGCCTGCACGACAGGAACGCACGCGATCGGTGAAGCCGCTCGCATGGTCGCGCTAGGTGATGCGGAGGTTATGATTGCCGGCGGCACCGAAGCGGCCATTACGCCGACGTCGTTAGCGGGTTTTGCTGCCGCGAAGGCCCTTAGCCGCCGAAATGACGATCCAGCACGAGCCAGTCGACCGTGGGACGTCGAGCGCGATGGATTCGTGATGGGAGAAGGTGCAGGGATTCTGGTTCTCGAGTCGGAGTCGCATGCAAAGGCGCGCGGAGCCCGAGTCTACGCAGAACTCTCGGGTTATGGCGTCAGCGGCGATGCCCATCATATGACCCAGCCGGCACCGGGGGGAGAAGGCGCGGCGCGATGTATGACTAACGCCCTACGAAACGCAGAGATAAATCCGGATGAAATAGGCTATGTTAACGCCCACGGCACGTCCACGCCGCTTGGCGATATTGCCGAAACTATGGCACTCAAGCGTGTGTTCGCCAACCACGCAAAGTCCCTCATGGTTAGCTCAACGAAATCAATGATCGGCCATCTTCTCGGCGCCGCCGGTGGTGTGGAAGCGGTGGCTACGGTGAAAAGCCTTTATCATCAGATTATCCCGCCCACCATCAACCTTGATTCCCAAGACCCAGAATGCGACCTCGATTACGTGCCACACGAGGCCCGAGAGGGTGAAATGCACGCCGCGCTGTCCAACTCATTTGGCTTTGGGGGCACAAATGGAACGCTGGTATTCAGACGGGTTTAACGACTGCGAATCCAGAAAGGGCTAGCCACAAGGCGCCGCTATGAAGCTGCTGCCCTCATCGTCTCGGCCTGCGAAAGCGTTGATGACCTGCGTCTGTGCCGTCTTCATCAGCTGTGCAGGCGCCTCCATGCTGTTTCTTTACCAGTCGGTCCGCGATCCGTTTGATCAACCTGACCAGTTCCTGCACATTCCGACAGGCGACGGTCTATCGAAGATCGCCCGTCAGTTCGTAGACCTGCAGCTGATCTCGCAGGCCTGGCCCATTCTCGCCTGGGGCATTCTGAGCGGTGTTTCGCGCTCGCTACAGGCGGGGGAGTATCTCGTGGAGACCGGCATGACGCCGGCGCAAGTGCTCGGGAAAATCGGGCGTGGTGAGATATTTCAACGGCGAGTGACGATTCTAGAGGGGTTCACCTATTATCAACTGCTCGAACGACTGCAAAAAGCCCAACGCCTCGCTCGCGTGCTCGAAAACACCCCCGCGGAGGATATTCATGCTGCGATCGGACATCCGTATGGAACGCTCGAGGGGTCCTTTTACCCAGATACCTATCACTATGGAGCTGGCGACTCTGATCTCGAACTGCTCGCACGGGCCAGCCAAAAAATGCGGCAGGAGCGAGAAGCGGCCTGGTCTGTGCGCGCAGCCGACTTGGCAATCGACTCACCCTACCAGGCGCTGATCCTGGCCTCGATCATCCAGAAAGAGGCGATGCGGGTCGAGGAGATGCCGGTGATCAGTGGCGTGCTGCACAATCGGCTAAAGCTCGGTATGCGATTGCAAGTGGACCCTACCGTAATTTACGGCCTTGGGCCGGGGTTCAAAGGAAAGCTACGGAGAAAGCACTTAAGGAAAGACACACCCTACAATACCTACACTAGGGATGGCCTCCCGCCCGGTCCCATAGCATCGCCCGGAAGAGATGCGCTCTTGGCTGCTGTCCAACCCAGCCAAACCCCGTACCTTTACTTCGTGGCCAAAGGTGATGGCACGCATCATTTTTCCAGCACGCTCGCAGAGCATAACCGCGCGGTAAAAAAATACATTAAGTAAATCGACCCGGTCGGCTTCTAAATTGAAAGGTAGATTCATTACATTTGAAGGAAGTGATGGGGCGGGGAAGACCACCCAGATCAATCAATTGCATGCCCGGCTAAAGGAAGCCGGCGTGTCCTGTTATCTCACCCGCGAGCCGGGCGGTACCGCTATAGCGGAACGCATACGAGATTTAGTCCTGCTGAACAAAGACCGCCGGACAGCCATTACTGAACTCTTGCTGATCTTTGCCGCTCGTGCCGAGCACACCAGCGAAGTAATCTTGCCTGCACTGCAATCGGGCCAATGGGTATTGTGTGATCGATACACCGATGCTTCCTACGCCTACCAAGGGGGTGGAAGTGGTGTTCCCGATGAGCTTATTGCCAAAGTCGAGTCCGTGGCCACGGGGGGGTTAAAACCCGATCTCACGATCCTGCTCGACATTGAAACGGAAGAGGGTGCTCTCAGGCTCGACGGCCGCAACAGCGATCCAGACCGCTTTGAGGCGGAAGCCGCCGACTTCAAGCGCCGCGTAAGAGAAGCCTATCTGAAGCGGCAAGCCAATGAGCCTGACCGCATCCATCGAATTAATGCACTAGGCACCGTTGAATCCATTGGGGGCATGATTTATGACCTTGTGAAACCTTTGCTTGCGGAGTCCGACACTTGATTAAAGAAGCGATGGTCTGGCTAGCCCCCACTTACGGGCGGCTAACCCGCGACTGGGCGAAGCTTCCCCACGCTTTATTGCTCAGTGGGCCTGAGGGGATCGGGAAAGCAGATCTTGCGCTCGATCTCGCGCGACTCTTTTTGTGCGACAACCCATCGGGCTCTGACCCATGTAGCGCTTGTACAGGCTGCTCACTGATAGAGGGCAGCATCCATCCTGACCTGCATGTTCTCTCGGCTGAGGCTGATGAGTCGTTGTTGAATGCCACACTGCAAAAACATGCCGAGCGATACTGGCTGGATCGAAAGGGCGCATCCGCAAAAAAACCCAGCGACCAAATAACGGTGGACAGCGTACGAGCCCTAAACGAATCGCTTTCGTCCACCGCAAAAATTGCCCGATCCAAAGTCGCCATTATCCGAAACGCGGATAGCCTCAACCGCAACGCCGCAAATGCGCTACTGAAACTCCTTGAAGAACCCACGCCTAACACCTACCTGATTCTGACCTCGGCAACCACTCACCGGTTGCCGGTGACCGTGAGGAGTCGGTGCGCGCGAATCAACTGTGATGCGCCCGATGCCGCAGCCTTGAAAACCTGGCTTGCAAGCCGGCACGCTCTAGATCAGACAACGCTTGAGAGATTGAGTCAATCTGGTTTAGCTCCGTTGAGCCTTGATCGCCTGGTCGAGAAGGGGCAGGAGGAGAACCTACTCGCACTTTGGAACAGCCTGAACGAAGACTTCGGACGCTTCGACCTTTCCGTAATGATGGGATATTGTGACCATCTGGGGCCGGAGATTGCCCTTGCCGTGATACAGCGCTTTGTAGAGCGTGAGTTTCGAGCACGCGTAGTGGCCGGGTGTCGTTCGGATACTGGCGGTGAGCGCTGGACACGATCGGAGTTAATCCAAGCGTACTATCTCCTGGGAGACGCCAGAGAGCGTTTGGGGTCGGCGCTGGATACCCAACTTTGCCTTGAGAGCACTTTTTCGCAGCTTGAGACCCGCCAGAGGCAAGCGGAGAGGGTGTAGACTCTTTGGCTATCCCGCCGAGCAACCGCCCATATGACTGAAGACGCAAAATTAGAACCCGCTCGCCCGAGGGTCTTATCAGTTTCGATTAATGACGTACGAACGTTACGGGCGGCCTTTATGCCGTTTTTAAAAAACGCCGGTCTGTTCGTCCCCACCAATAAGGAATATGCGATGGGCGATGAGGTCTTTTTGGTCCTTAAATTGCTTGGGGACGAACAGTTCGCGCTTGCCGGGATAGTGGTCTGGATCACTCCCTCTGGCGCGCAAAGCAGCCGAACAAAGGGGGTGGGCGGCCAGCAGGGCGCCACCCACACCCTGTAGCAAGGACCGAACCGAGGCGGCGTCGCTCTTAATGCTGGTAGATTCCCACTGTCACGTTGACTTTCCAGACCTTGCGGCGGATCTGCCAGGGGTGATGGATCGCGCACGGGAGGCCGGAATTGGTCATATGCTGTGCGTGAGCGTCAATCTCACTGACTTTCCGCGCTTGTGCCAGGTAACGCAGGCCTATCCTCAAATCTCTTGGAGTGTTGGGGTTCACCCAAACGAGGCCTTCGAGGCAGACGCCGAACCAACCGCGGATCAACTGGCGGCGCTTGCCAACCATCCCCGTGTTGTTGCTGTTGGGGAAACAGGCCTTGATTACTATCGGTCGGAAGCTGCGAGCCAGTGGCAAACGGACCGTTTTGCCGCACATGTGACGGCCGCAAAACGATGCGCAAAACCGTTGATCGTTCACACGCGCCAGGCGGCAGCAGACACGCTCGACGTGATGCGTGCCGAACACGCCCACGAGTGCGGCGGCGTAATGCACTGTTTTTCTGAGGACTGGGAGACCGCGAAGGCGAGCCTGGACGAGGGGTTTTACATTTCCTTCTCCGGAATCGTTACCTTCAAGAACGCCGAGGCACTGCGGGAGGTTGCGCGAAAAACCCCTATTGACCGGATTCTGGTGGAAACCGACGCGCCGTACCTGGCGCCTCAGCCCTTCAGGGGCAAAGTGAATGAGCCTGCCTTGGTTGTGCATACGGCTCGTTGCGTAGCGACGCTCAAAGGGATGGATGAGGAGGCATTTGCCGAGGTCACGACGGAAAACTTCAAAAAGCTGTTCTCAACCGCCAACCTGGAACCGATCGCGGCCTAGGGGGTGGCGATCTCGCAGGAAGCGCGGCCCTGGTATGGGGACGGCTGGTGAACCTGTATTTCGCATAATGTATATTATGTAAAGTATATGATCTCGGACCAATCTATCCATCGCGACGGGTAGATTGACCTGACCCCCGCTGTTGGCGACAATCGTCCTCCGTTTCTGAGTTGGCCACAAACCTCTTTAGACGTTAATTCACTTATTTACACAGGATTGTTAAACCGATGACCCAGAAGGAAATAGAGGCTGCGGGAAACGCAGCAGACGAGACCGTCGCCGCTGCTCAGCCCTCATCGACCCCGAAAGCTGATGCCGCCCGCTCGGGTGGACGTAAGCCCGCCGCGATCGGTTCGTCCATCGTGATCCATGGGGATGTCACGGGCGAAGAAGACCTGGTCGTGGATGGCACGATCGAGGGCACCGTAAATTTCAAGGACCACAATCTCGTCGTCAGTGCGAACGGTCGGGTGACTGCCAATATCAATGCCCGCATCATCCGCGTGGATGGCGAAGTGAAGGGCGAGCTTCATGGCAGCGAGCAGGTCATCATTAGCCCCTCGGGCAAAGTCAACGGGGACATTCGAGCTCCTCGTGTCGTCCTCGAGGATGGCTGCAGCTTCAAAGGCTCCGTTGATATGGAATCCGAAAAGGCGCTATCAACCGATCGTGCTGCAACGCCGCGCCTCCGGCCTACGGCGGCAAGACCGGTGCGCCCGGGCGGCTCAGAGCCCGGCGGCCTCAGAAATTAGGCACAAAAAAACCGCGGCTTCTGACCGCGGTTTTTTTTGGCACTGCCCTACTTCCTCTTTCTATCCTCTTTTTCCTCTTTAGGATTTCTCTCTTTAATACAGCTAGCTGGACGACACCGCTTTGAAGCCCATGTCACTGAGCGGCTTGCCTTTTGCGTTGATCTTCGCAGGCCCGCCGCGCGCATAGTCGTCAGACGTAAACACGACAATCCCATCGGGGTCGAAGGCGCATATCGGCCCCTCGATAAGTTCGGGATGGTCGTACATCAGGTCGTCATAAAGCGGTACGAAAACTTGTGCTTTCACGTTTCTCTCTCCTGGCACAAAACAACATCAGAACCTGCTAACGCTGAAAATATTAGCGTTGGACAAGGGTCAATCGTCGACAAACCTGTGGTAAAACAATGGCATTTACAGACGTTGAGTCCCTGAGAAGACTGATTTTTAAGCATTTGGCCGCTATCGGCGGCTATCACAGAGGGTTTTGCGAGTGCCTACCGTCATTGCCATCGTCGAAGATGATCCTGACCAGCGGGAGAACTACAGCGACGTGCTTAAGTCGCACGGCTACGACGTGCGGACCTACGCTGATCGACCTAGCGCTGAGGCGGGATTCGCCCGGGAATTGCCAAACCTCGCGCTGCTCGACATTATGCTTGGCGAGGATATGGATGGCGGGTTCGACCTGTGTATGCAGCTTCGCAACATGAGCTCTACGCTCCCTATTATCTTTCTGACGGCTCGCGACAGCGATGCCGATCGCATCTCCTCCCAACGTATGACGGCCTGGGATTACATCACCAAGCCGGTAAGCCTGGAGTTTTTGGTCGCTCGAGTGCACGCCCTCCTGAAGATCTCCGACCAGCTCCAAAGTGCCCCCACCGCATCGACTACCGTGTCTGTCGGTGCGCTTGAGCTGAATGAAGACAGCATGCTGGTTCGCTGGAAAGGACAGCCCGTTAGCCTGACCTTGACCGAGTTTTGGATTATCGAGTCGCTCACACGCAATCCCGGCCACGTCCGTACCTATGACGCGCTAAGCGACGTCACCCGCCAGGGCCTGGTCGAAAGAAACACGATCAACGGCTATATCCGCCGCATCCGGCACAAATTCCGCGAACTGGATGAGAGATTTGACCGTATCCAGACGGTCCACGGCACCGGGTACAAGTGGGAACAAGGTAGCGCGTGAACGCCTCAGTGGACCGCGCGTCCGCCCAAAACAGCAGGCAAACTACCGCGTCGCGCACGTCACGGCCGGTGCGGCGTGGACTCAAGATCCGCACCAAGCTGCTGTTGCTTGTTTCTTTCCTCCTCGTAATTCCCTGGATGGGCTACGAGTCTGTGCGGGAAATGGAAAAGTTCCTGCTGGAAGGTCAGGAGCAGGCCCTGGAGCTCACCACCCAGGGTATCTCAAGCATCCTGGGCAATCGAAGTGATCTTTTTGATCCCGGCGTAGGCGTCCCGGAGTTGGTCGGAAGCTCTACAGGGAATCCTCTAAAGACGCTGGAAGAACCGCTTGCCATTGATGCGCCGGCCGGCGTCTGGGCCCAGGCAATCGGTGAACTCTCGAGCTTCACGGGTGTTGGTCTTTATGAGTGCGGCGCTGATTACCGCCCTGACCTGCTCGCGGTTCGCCATGCGATGGCGCTCAATGCAGATATGCTTTTCGCGTATTTCGAGATCGACGACGATCGGGTCGTACTTCGCGATCCTGCCCTCCTCTCCCTGGACTCAAACGATCAGATCCGTCTTACGATTCAGCGAGGTTCAGGGGAGCTATCCCGCTATTTGCTGACGACTCAGGAGCCCGGACGGATCAGTGTCTATCTCATGAAACCGAATTGGCGGGAGGTGGTTGATGGCGAGGCCCTTCGGGATATCGCAGGCACGCTGGATCCTGGCGAAGACGGTTACGCGGTCAAAATCCGAATCCCTAGAGAATTTCTGGGAACCGGAGCGCGACTGAAATTTGAGGTGGTTGATGTTGATGACGAAGCCTCCCGAGCGATTCGCCAGATTATCAGTACCGAGCCCGATCCCTTTCGTTTCGAGTTCGGCAGTGTGCGTCTTGCGACTCCAGAACTCGCAAAACTGATTCAACCGCTTTATGTGGCGGAAGCGAACATCACTGTCTGGGACGCCTTTTTCAGGGTCCGCGCCCAGGTGGGTTCGGTATTTCCGCCCGTTCGAGAAGCGTTCGGTCGAGCGCCGCAAAAACGGTCGTTTCTCACGCAGATCGAAGACCGGTTTTTGGAGTTCTTTGATTGGATATTGCGCAGTCCGCAGCGGGGCGTGAAGGATATGCCAGTCGATTCCTCGCGGGAGGATCGCCGCCTGTTAAGTCGCGTTCTTGCAGAGGGGAATTCGATTACCGAGCGACGGCGCTATGGAGAGGCCAAGCTGATTGTCACCGCATCGCCCATCTGGGCGGCGGGAAACATTGAGGGCGCGGTTTTGGTCAAGCAAAGCGCTAATAAACTGCTGTCTCTCCAATATCGCACCCTACAGCGGTTCACACTGCTCTTCTTAGGCGTCTTCATTTTCTTGGGTATCGCGATTCTGGTTTTCGCTACCCGCCTCACCTATCGGGTCGGCAAACTGCAGCGCGAAACCGAACAGGCGGCGACCGCCGAGGGGCGCCTGCTGAAGGATCGTATCCGCGCAGGCTCGCGGTCAAGCGACGAACTCGGGAGTCTCACGCGAAGTATCTCTGCGCTCCTGCAGAACCTGGGCCAGTACACCCAATACTTGGAAAAACTCCCCGATACGCTTGCGCACGAACTGCACAACCCGCTTAACGTGGTGAATTCCTCCCTGGAAAATCTCCAATACAATCACACCGAATTGTCGGAGGATAAACATCTTCAACGCGCCCGCAACGGTGTCGGACGATTACGGTCCATCATCACCAGTCTGACGGAGGCGGCGAGCCTGAAAGAGGCCCTTACCCGTGAGCAGGCGCAGTCTGAAACGTTTGATCTTGCCTTACTGGTCCGAAATTGCGTGGAGGGCTATCAGGCAGCTCATCCCGGCTATCGTATCGTTCAGAACTTCTCAGAGGCGCCAGTCCTGATTCTTGGGGTGCCTGACCGCATCGCCCAAATGCTCGATAAGTTAATCGACAACGCCATCCAGTTTGGCTCTGAGAACGGACTGATCATTGTGAACCTGCGCCGGGACGCGGAATTTATCGAGTTATCGGTCCTTAATGACGGACCCAGTCTGCCCGACGACATTGCGGATCGACTTTTTGATCCGATGGTCTCGAGCGCTAAAGATGCCCGGAAGACCCACCTTGGGTTGGGGCTGTACATCGTTCGGCTTGTCGCTGAATCCCACCGCGGCACAGTTCGCGCCGAAAATCGACGGGGTGCCCGAGGCGTAGAAGTTACCGTCGCCCTGCCCGCTGAGGTTCGACGACGGGGATAGCCCCGCCGTCTCTAGGGGAGCTCGCGAATGAGGTCGGCTATCTCCGGCTTCCCCTCGAGGATTTCCTCTTTAGACAGGCCCTGTAGTTCGTGCGGGAAGACTAGCCATTGATCGGTCTGATGAATAAAAAAGTCCGGAACTCGTCCAGTCTTGCTCTTGGTCGGTTTGTACCAACACGTCGCCACTCGTATATCTGATGGCAAATTTTTCCGGCAACGGGACTTTAGTTCTTCGATTACCGCCTCGATACTCTTTCCAGAGTCAAGGACGTCATCGACGATCAACAATCGATCCTCAGCGTCTAACTTCCTGATCAGATAGCCGAGCCCATGAACCTGCACGGAATCATCGGTGGTCTCTATCCCCCGATAATAGGAGGTGCGAATAGCCACATGATCAGTGGCGATCCCCGCGTAGTCGAGCATCTCTTGTACGGCAATGCCTACCGGGGTTCCCCCGCGCCAGATACCCACGATGAAATCAGGCCGAAAGTCACTTTCGATAATGCGCTTGGCCAATAGGAACGAGTCCCTCAGTAACTCGCTTGCAGAAATAAACGTTTTTTCACTCATTGGCACTAAGGGCTCACTTGTCTTTTTCTTGAAGGTCTTGATCGGTCAACGCTGGCTTCTTTCCGACCGGCGCTGGCGCTTCAGGCTCGGATTCTACTGATACCTCTGAATCTGAGCCTTGTCCGTCAGAGCCATCCAACGGCGTAACGACCAGTGCTTCGCTTTCGGGGCTGGAATCCGTTCCCTCCCCTTCCAAAATAATGATGGTTGTAGATTCGCTGCGGCTGGTTGACGGCTCGCTAGAGACGCTACCCGACCCAAGATCCTCCTCCGTAGCAACAGCCTCACCTTGAGCACTTTGGGTCTCCGATTCCCCTTCTTTGGGCGCCTCGCTTTCGGTTTCAGACGCCACCGGCTCAGCGACCGATTCCTCGAGCGCGTCTGAGTGTTCTTCCTGAGCGGCCTCTGTCGGCGCTGCCGGAACAATCCAGCCGGGATCCGAGACGGCAATCTCTACCGGCGTGAAGTAGACGGTTTGTGTTGGCAACGGCTTCGCTGGAAATCGCTTTCTGAATTGCGCAATCCCTACGCGGGAAATGCCATAGGCGAAGAACATGCTGCATTTGTCACAGGTGGGGCCAGCAAAAGCCACTCGCTGCTCTCCGTTCATCCAAAGATTGAAGGCGCCCGCCTTTGCACTCCACTGTACGTTCACGACGACCTCTAGCCACTCTCCTCTAAGCGCGCCCGCTTCGACCAAGGAAAAGTACTCCTCATCCCCATCGATCCGCCGCCCAAGCCAAAGCACTCCAGTGCTACCAATCTCGAGCACCCATGGGACATCCTGGGTACGATGATCAACGAATTCAGCAAGCCGATTCTTTGCTGGATAGGTGCTTTCGAAATCCTCAGGAAGATACACCTGAAATCGCAACCATTGACCCGAACCGGATCTTGACTGGGTCGGGATAGGCTCTGAAAGCGCCGCCCTCTCAACGCCGTCCTTGCAGTCGTCGTAGGGCGGCCTCGCGCTGCAATCGCCCGCCCTTAGCTCAAACTTTTGGACCGTGGGTGTGGGCGCCAGTCCGGAAGGATCTTCAACAGTGCTAATGGCCCAGCTCGGATCCGACAAGAACGGGAGAAAAGTCGCATCGGCTTGAACTGACCCACCCGCGCCAATAGCCAACAAGGCAACACTCAAAACGGCAGCTCGTTTACCAGGTGTCATGAGGCGTTGGAGACGAATGAATTTCAAGATTGGAAATTTTTCGAGGTGGTGCCCGGGGCCGGACTCGAACCGGCACGGCCG
>JAYNKS010000024.1:0-8973 GCA_038111345.1 Gammaproteobacteria bacterium
CGCTCGTTTCCTTTGCGACGTGTTTTTACAACCGAGTGCTATAGTGCCTCTTGAGAACGCTAGTCGATCCGAATATGAAGTTTTGCACCCAGTGCGCCAGCCCCGTAGCCCTACGCGTCCCTGATGGGGACACGATGGCTCGCCACGTCTGCGAGGCATGCGGCGAGATTCATTATCAGAATCCAAAAATCGTCGCCGGCTGTATCCCTGAGTGGGAAGGCAAGATTCTCCTGTGTCGACGCGCAATCGAGCCTCGGAACGGGCTTTGGACTATCCCGGCCGGGTTCATGGAAAACGGCGAGACCGTTGAGCAGGCCGCTGCCCGTGAGACCTGGGAAGAGGCCTGTGCGAGTGTAGAGATCAGCGGGCTATATGCCGTGTTCAACATCCCTCATGTCAACCAGGTGTATATGATCTTCCGAGCCGCATTGAAAGACGAAACCTTCGCTCCCGGTATTGAAAGCCTTGAGACGGGATTGTTCGAGGAAGCTGAGATCCCCTGGTCGCAGATGGCGTTTCCCGTTGTCGTGCAGTCCCTGGAACGATACTTTTCAGATCGACAGCGCGATCACTTTCCGACGTTCCTAGGCACGCTCGAACCGATCAAACGCTAGTCGACGAGTCGGAGTCATGCAACACCTCTAGCTCTGGCGGGGCATCGGCCGAACCGGTTTTTTGATTCAGCTTGGGGAATACGTCACGCAACGCGCCCTGCAACGCCTCTTCCATCGAGGGATGATAAAACGGCTTTCGGAGCATCTGCAGAACGGTCATTTGCTCATCGATACACCAAGCCAGAAGGTGAGCGAGATGCTCAGCCCGCTCGGCAATCAGGGTGGCTCCGAGTAGTCGCCCGGTGGATCGCTCCGCATAAACACGAAGCAAACCACGATTGGCCCCCATGATGAGCGCCCGTCCCACTGGCCCCAATCGCATCTCTCCCACCTCAACCTGATCGGCCGGCAGATCGTCAAAGGCGACGCCTATCTGACAGATATTCGGCGAGGTGAATGTGATCGCTAAGGGTGTTTTTCGTTTGAAAGCCACCGCATCATCACGGGCCGCGTTATAGCCGGCAATGCGTCCTTCGTCGGTTGCCTCATGCAACACCTGATCGGTGCCTGAAATATCCCCGGCAACAAAAACTCGACTCTCACCACAGCGCATCGTATGGCGATCAAATATCGGCTGGCCATGCGCGTCGCAATCCACTCCTGAGTTTTCCATAGCGAGCCAATCAAGATTACTGCGACGCCCCATCGAGGCGAGCACCGCATCAACCACCACTGACTGGTCACCCGCGGTAACCCGAATCTGGCCCGCCTCTTCCTTGAGCTCAACCGCGTGACCCAGATAGATAGGAAACGAGCGACTCATCAACTCGATCGCGCTTTGGCGTGCCGCCGGATCGGTTATCCCGGCAAGGGTCTCTTGCTGATCAAAGCCAGTGACCGAGACACCCAGATAGGAAAGCGCCTGCCCAAGTTCCAGACCAATGACGCCCAATCCGACTACGGCGATCGAGCGAGGCAGATCCTCGAGCTCGAACACCGTGTCGCTGGTCAGGATTCGCTCGCCAAAATCTGCCCAAGCCGGCGGTACCACGGGACGGGTTCCGCAAGCCAGCACGATACGGTCCGCGCCTATTTTTTGCTCACCCGCCTGCAGCACATAAGGCTCAATAAAGCGCGCGTAGCCTTCAATAAATTCATCGCCCATCTGATCGGTTGAGTTGGCCAGCACCCGGTCTACCAGGATGTCGCGCAAATCACGAACATGCTCCATGGTGTTGGGCCAGTTGGCGGACAGCGCCTCGCCACCCTCTATCCCCTCGCGCTCAAAAATCTCTCGCCGATGCAAATCATGCGCAACCTGAATAAGCGCTTTGGACGGCATGCAGCCCACTCGGGCACAGGTCGTTCCCAGTTCGCCACCGTTTATGAGCACAAACGATTTTTTGGCCCGACGAACCTGCGCCATGGCGCTGAGACCGGCTGTTCCGGCACCCAGGATGGCGACATCAACCTTACGATCCACCGCTAATCCCTCAGCCGACTGAGTCGTCCGACTCAACGAGCAGCGTGACCAGTTGGGCGAGGTCGGACACTTCCGCATGGGCGCTGGCACCATGGGGCCACTCGTTTCCGTTTCGGTTCACCCATACCGCTTGAAGCCCAGCCTGCTGAGCACCCATGACATCCTCAAGCGGATGATCACCCACGTGCAGGATCTCAGCAGGCCGAAGTTCAACCAGCGCACAGGCCTGGTCGAATATCCGCTGGTCGGGCTTCTTCACGCCGGCGCTTCGCGCGCTGACCTGCCCCGAGAAGTAGCGCCCGATGCCGAGACGAACCACGTCGGCATTGCCATTGGACAACGCAATAAGGCGAAACTTCTGGCTAAGCGCCTCCAGCGCTGGAAGCACATCCGGAAACAACGTCACGTCGTGTCGCAAATCCAAAAATCGCTCGACCAATGCATGCGAAGCTGTTGCATCATAGCCATAACGAACCAGCAACGTCTCAAATGACACCCGTCGTAATTCTGTCAGGTCATGAGCCAGATCCGGTCGCTCTTCGTTCAGCCGGTTTCTGTGCAGACGCAGATCCTGCGGCCCATGATGCTGACCAATCAATGGGAACGCCTCGCAAATGTACTCATGCAGCGCGGTCTCGGCCCGGTCAATAACCGGCCAGATCTCCCACAGGGTATCGTCAAGATCAAACGATATCGCGCGAACCGGTTTCATCCCTCAAGACACTCCTGGAGAATCAATCGAAGCCCCTGAATCTGGGAGAAGCGGTTGCCGTCAAGTTCTACCCAACTGACCGTTCGCCCACGGCGCGCCAGCTCGGCACAATCCCCCATCGCCTGAGCCTGGTTGAGACCGGCAAACCCAAAGTCTTCGGTCACAATATCGAGGTCAAACTCTGATTCGCCGCGCAGGAACAGAAATATGCCCTCGGGCGAGCCGCCTTTATGGAACTGACCTGTGGAATGCAAATAACGCGGGCCGACATTAACCGTTACGGGCAACCCGAACCGATTGCGAACGCGCCCGGCGAAATCCTCGATAAGATCACTGATTACCGGGTCGGGCGCCATATAGTTGAGAATCGCCAGATAGCTTTTTGGGGGTGCGCTCTCGAGCGCCGCTTTAAGCTCTGTCCACGGGGTAATCTGCGGTTCGTCATTAAGACCCTCAGCATCAAGCAGGTGGCGGGTGATCGCCTTACTGGCTGCGACATCCGGTTCATCAAAGGGATTAACGTCCAATAAAGCCCCCGCCACTGCCGTCGCAAAACTCCACCTGAAGAACTCCCCGCCCAACGCCTCATCCGCGTCAAGTCGGATCGAAAAAGCCGATACATCGTCATCTGAATCGACGCTAACCGATTGCCAAAACGTGTTGCTCTGCGACGCGCCAATAATGACTCGAGCCAATCGCGAGGTGGGCGCCGCCGGCTCTGCGCCAGAGAGCGGGAGCAGGCCTTTGCCGTTTTTACCAAGACTCTCCGCCAACAACTGCTCGATCCACGACGCAAGCGACGCATAGCGTTCCTCGATCACCAGCTGCAGACAGTCCCGACCCTGCTGCCATTGGGCAAACAGCCATTGCCCCAGCTCCAGGCCGGGATTGGGCGCAGGCTCGAGGTTGCGGCAGGCGGCTGCCATTCGGGTGGCGTGCTGACTCATCGCCTCAAGAGAGGCGCCCATCAGGGCGGCTGGCGCCATACCAAAAGCACTCAGAGCCGAAAACCGGCCGCCGATATCCGTCGGGTTTTCAATGCAGTCCAGAAAACGCCGCTGTGCGGCTAGCTCAGCGAGCGCGCTGTTGGGATCGGTAATGGCGACACACTGCGCGCCAGGCTCGGCAATCCCCTGCTCTTCAAGGTTATCCATCACCCAGGTGCACAAGCTCTGGACTTCTATCGTACTTCCCGACTTGGACGAAAAAAGAAAAAGAATGCGTGACCACGCTCGGCCACCGAGGGCGGCGTTGATAGCATCCGGGTGCGTGCTATCGAGTACCGTCAGAGACAAGCCATCCGCCGCCGACCCCAGTACCTCGGCGATCACCTCGGCTGCAAGACTCGAGCCGCCCATGCCGATCAAAACGGCCTGCGTGAACCCTCGCGACCGCAGGTCTGTCGCCCACTCACTCAGCGACTCGGCGCGGGAGGCGAGCCATTGAGGTCCGTCTAACCAGCCCAGGCGATTTGCAATGTTCGACTGGGTAGCGCTGTCGATAGACCATACGCTCGCGTCGCGGCTCCATATGCGCGACGCCAAAGGAGTTGAGGAAGGAGATGGCGTCATCGACCCGTCGCTCACATGGCGGCCTGTCTATCCGACCAAAGCGCCCGTGCGGATGCGCGGGCACCTCGACACCGTGCGTCGTCTACGCGGCGAGCGGTCCGGCGAGCTTGACGTCCTCGGGCACGTCATCCGCATACTTGGTGAAATTATCCTGAAACAGCCCAGCGAGTTTTTTCGCCTGCGCATCGTAGGCATCAGCATCCGCCCAGGTCGAGCGCGGATTCAGTACGTCGGACGGTACCCCGGGACATTCCGTCGGCACTTCCAGACCAAAGATCGGGTCCGTGACGGTTGCGACATTGTCGAGTTTGCCGTCAAGCGCCGCGTTGACAATCGTTCGCGTGTGGTTGATGGCCATGCGCTTGCCCACGCCATAGGCGCCCCCCGTCCAGCCGGTGTTAATAAACCAGACCTTGACGTCGTGCTTTTCAATCTTGTCACCAAGGAGCTCAGCATACTGACGCGGATGCAGGGGCAGGAAAGGACCACCAAAACAGGGGCTGAAAGTCGGCACCGGTTCGGTCACGCCCTTTTCGGTGCCGGCCACCTTTGCCGTGTACCCATTAATGAAATGATACATGGCCTGAGCCGGCGACAACCTTGCCACAGGCGGCAACACGCCAAACGCATCACAGGTCAGAAAGACGATGTTCTTGGGTTGACCACCGCGACCGGCCAGCGTGGCATTGGGGACCTGAGTGATCGGATACGACGCCCGCGTGTTTTCCGTCAGCGAACCATCATTGAGATCGATGGAGCGTGTGGACTCATTCAGCACCACGTTTTCCAGGATCGTGCCGAACGTGCGGGTGGTTTTGTATATCTCGGGCTCCTGCTCCTGCGAGAGATTGATCACTTTTGCGTAGCATCCCCCTTCGAAATTAAAGATACCGTTCTCGCTCCAGCCATGCTCGTCATCACCGATAAGCGTGCGGGACGCGTCCGCTGACAGCGTCGTTTTTCCCGTGCCGGAAAGACCGAAGAAAACCGCCGTGCTGCCATCATGACCAATGTTGGCAGAGGCATGCATGGATAACACCCCCTGGCGCGGCAGAAGATAGTTCATGATGCTGAAGATGGACTTCTTGGTCTCGCCAGCGTAACTGGTCCCGCCGATGATCACCAGCTTGCGGCTGAAATTGACCACGATAAACGTCGGCGAATTGGTGCCGTCCACGGCCGGGTCTGCGGTGAAACCGGGCGCATTGATGACGGTGAAGCGCGGCTCGTGCGTCGCCTGCTCTTCATCGCTTCCGGCGATAAACATGTTTCGGGCAAACGCACTATGCCAGGCCAGTTCGTTGATGATACGCACCGGCAAACGTCGATCGGGATCAGCCCCGGCGAAACAATCCTGAATAAACAACTCCTTGCCCTCAAGATACTCGACCATGCGAGCAAACAAGGCCTCGAAACGGGCCGGCTCGTAGGGGACATTCACCTTGCCCCACCAGATCTCGTTCTCGGTATGTTCATCACGCACGACGAACTTGTCGTTTGCGGATCGGCCGGTGTGCTGACCGGTCTTGACCACCAAGGGCCCCTCAGCACTTAAGCATCCCTCACCCTTGCGAATCGCATGCTCGGTAAGCGCTGCCTGGTTAAGGTTCCAATGCACCGAACCCAGATTGCGAAGCCCGTGGTGCTCAAGCCCAAAAGGGCTGTGTGGTTTTGAGTCGGTCATGTCTGCTCCTTTACAAACGCCTTACAAACGCTTTGCCTTCGGCGCATCCGATGAGCCGAGGCATTAATGGATTCAAAATGGGTCGCGGATCACACCCGCATACGGATTGTTCCGCGTCGAAGCGCAACGTGGATGTGCTTCGCCATCGCCTCCCGCCCGACACGCTTTCAGGCGGTCGGATACTCATGCCACTCATCTTGAAATGAACTCGCGGTGGGTCCGGAAACTGCGCGGTAAAGCCGTGAATTATATCAATTTTTATCGTTTTTCGGCGGGATCCAACCCGGCGGGTCTTCGCCTCCATCGCCAAAAAAGAAAGCTTCCATCTGAGACTCAAGGTAGACCCGGTGCTCGGGGTTCATCGGGCTGAGACGCCGCTCGTTCATCAGAATGGTCTGTTTCGCCAGCCACTGCTGCCAGCCCTCGCGGGATACTTCCTTAAGAATCCGCTGGCCCAGCTCACCTGGCCAGGGCGCGCGATCTAAAGCGTCTCCTTCCCGGTTCAAAACCACGCAGTGCACCTTACTGGCCATTTGGTTCCTTATCTAACTGATCTAACAGTACTTTCGTGGGGGCCGCCATCCCTAAGCGCCCGATAGATCCTGGATCGACCCAGCGCCTGTCCCGCTCGCGCATTTTAGCTGCTGCAGGGCCATTAACGGTGAGGACTTCAGGTTTCATCCTGAGGGTGAAATGCGAGAACCCATGCTCGACGGACGGTAAGCGCCTCCTCCACCGTGCGTTTACCCCAAAAATCTCCCGACTTGCCTGCTCAGGATCACGATTGGATTCGCACTCCGGAAAACCCCAGAGACCGCCCCAGACCCCGCGGGCCGGCCGGCGGCAAAGCAGCACATGGCCATCGGGCGCCCTCAAAATCAGAAGGCGCGTCTCTTTCGTGGGCCGTTCGCGACGTCTTTTGTTGACCGGATACCGCTCCGGCTCTCCGAGCGCCTGCGCCTGACACCGGGTTTTCAGCGGGCAACGGGTACACGCCGGGTTCCGACGGGTGCAAAGCGTTGCGCCGAGATCCATCATCGCCTGATTAAATTCGGCGACTTGCGACCCTTTGACCGGTAACAAGCCCTCGGCGATTTCCCAGAGCGGTTGCTGGCCTCGCTGTGTGGTCACATCATCGGGGATCGCAAAGCAGCGCGCCAACACCCGACGCACGTTACCGTCGAGGATAGGATGGCGCTGGTGCTTGGAAAAACTCAACACCGCCCCGGCAGTTGACCGCCCCACGCCGGGCAGGTCCATGACATCCTGTAACCGATCGGGGAAGACTCCGTGAAAGCGTTTTTCAATAACCCGGGCCGCCTGATGCAGGTTTCTGGCGCGGGCGTAATAGCCAAGACCCGTCCATATCGCCAGGACGGAATCGATTCGGGCCCGTGCCAGGGTCTTAAGGTCGGGAAATCGGGAAAGAAATCGCTCGTAGTAGGGAATCACCGTTGTCACTTGCGTCTGCTGCAACATGATTTCCGAGACCCATATCCGATACGGATCGCGATTGCGCTGCCAGGGCAGGTCATGTCGGCCATAAACGTCGAACCAGCGCAGCACGGCTCGCGAAAAACCCGAATCGATACGTGGCGCCTGACCTTTGCTCGGCAGAGGCTTTCGGGAGACTCGAGCGATTTTTGCCATAGATTGGGTTTTCCAGCCGCGCAACTGATGAAGGTATTAAAGATGTCCCAGATATAATGACACGATGCGATGGATAGTCTCGTTGTGTGTTCTTCTCAGCACCGCGCTTGCCCATGGTGAGGAGGTGACTCGCAGTCACGCCATCTCTATGTTTGACTCCGAAATTCCCCGCTACGGACCGGATTTCAATCACTTCGACTATGCCAATCCGGACGCACCCAAGGGCGGCACACTCAGACTCGGCGCCCAGGGCAGTTTTGACAGTTTCCATCCCTTTATTCCAAAGGGCAATGCGGTTAACACCGGTGCCGTGGAAACCCTTCTGGTCACCAGCGCAGATGAACCCTTTACCGGTTACGGACTGCTCGCAAAAAGCATGGAGTGGCCGAAAGACCGGTCGTGGGTGATATTCGAACTGCGGCCCGAGGCCCGCTGGCATGATGGCACGCCGGTCACGGCAGAAGACGTGGCCTGGTCGTTCGAGATCCTGGTGTCGAAAGGGAGTCCACAATACCGCTTTTACTATGGGTCTGTAGATAAGGCTACGGTACTGGATCCGCTTCGGATTCGTTTCGATTTCAACGAGACCGACAACCGCGAGCTTCCACTGATTGTGGGTCAATTGCCCGTCTTGCCCAAACATTACTGGGCAACGCGTGATTTCTCGGCTACCACGCTTGATCCTCCGCTGGGCAGCGGCCCCTATCAGATCACCGATTACGAGGCGGGACGTTTCACCGTACAAAGCCGGGTGGTCGATTACTGGGGCACGGATCTTGCGGTGCGTCGCGGTCTGGGCAATTTCGATACGATCCGCACTGATTTCTTTCGGGATGCCACACCGATCCGCCTGGCGCTCAAGGCCGGCGACATTGATTTCCGATCCGAAAATCAGGCGAAAGCCTGGGCCGAGGAATACGACGTCGCCGTGGTCAAAAAAGGATTGTTGAAAAAAGAGCTGGTTCCACACCAGATGCCCACAGGAATGCAGGCGTTCGTGATGAACACCCGACGGAACCTCTTTTCGGACCGTCGCGTCCGAGAAGCATTGGGCCTGGCCTTTGACTTCGAATGGACCAACCGGAACCTCTTCAATGGTCAGTACACCCGAACCACCAGCTTTTTCTCCAATTCCGATCTCGCCGCCACTGGACTTCCCGAGGGGGAGGAGAAAACGATTCTTGAATCAGTAGCCGGGGAAATCTCACCGTCAGTGTTGGGGCAGGCGTACCTGCCGCCTGAAACCGACGGTAGCGGATACCTTCGGGAAAACCTCAAACGCGCCAGTGCGCTACTCGGCGACGCCGGCTGGATCGTCA
>JAYNKS010000024.1:8983-14950 GCA_038111345.1 Gammaproteobacteria bacterium
ACCAAAACCGGCGAACCCTTTCAGTTTGAAATCCTCCTGGTCACGCCCGCATTCGAGCGCATCGCGCTCCCCTATATTCGCAACCTGCAGCGTCTGGGCATCGAGGCTAAAGTCCGGCTGGTCGACGAAAGCCAATACATCAACCGCTTCCGCCAATTCGACTTCGACATGCTGGTTTGGGTTTGGGGTCAAAGCGAAACACCGGGCAACGAACAGATGGAGTACTGGAGTCAGGCGGCAGCGGACTCGCCCGGCAGCCGAAACCTTGCCGGCATCAAGGATCCGGTCGTCGATGAGCTCATCGATTTGATGCTGCGATCAGAAACACGCGAACAATTAAACGCCCGAACCCGCGCGCTCGATCGGGTCTTGCGATCCGGTCATTATGTCGTGCCGCACTGGCACATTCGCGCGGATCGGGTGCTGTACTGGGATAAGTTTGGATTCCCCGACATTCCGGTCCGCACGGGCGTGATGACCGACCGCTGGTGGTTTGATCCCGCCAAGGCGAGCGCCCTGGAAAAGGCCCGGTCCTGATTTTCGATGAGATAAGCGCCGCCCGATCGCGAGCCTTCTCCTGCTTTCACTCATGAGCGCGTACATCGTCCGAAGACTGCTTCTCATGATCCCGACGTTGTTCGCGATCATGCTGATCAATTTTCTAGTCATCCAGATTGCGCCCGGTGGCCCCGTGGAGCAGATGATTTCCCAGTTGACCGGCGTCGGTGCCGATATCACGGAACGCGCCACCCGCAGCGGCTCTACCGAGATGCTGTCAACGGGCGCGGCAAGCGATAGCTTTGGCGGCAAATACCGAGGCGCTCAGGGTCTTGATCCTGACTTCATACGCGAGCTCGAAAAGCGATTTGGCTTTGATAAGCCGCTGTATGAGCGCTTTGTCGACATGATGAAAAAGTACCTGGTTTTTGATTTTGGCGAGAGCTTTTTCAGGGACCGCTCTGTCGTGGATCTGGTGCTCGACAAAATGCCGGTATCTATCTCTTTGGGGGTTTGGACGACACTGCTGGTCTACCTTATTTCCATACCGCTTGGAATCACAAAGGCCGTGCGCGACGGCAGTCGATTTGATGTGTGGACCAGTCTGGTCGTAGTGATCGGGACCGCCATTCCGAGTTTTTTGTTCGCTGTTTTTTTACTGGTTCTGTTTGCGGGCGGCAGTTACCTCGATTGGTTTCCCCTGGCCGGGCTCACCTCGGAAAACTGGGCGTCCCTGTCATGGCCCGCGCGCGTTCTCGATTACTTCTGGCATCTGACTCTGCCGGTGATGGCGATGACGATTGGCGGCTTTGCGACGCTGACCATGCTGACTAAAAATTCCTTTCTCGATCAGATCAACCAGCAATACGTCATGACCGCCCGGGCGAAGGGTCTGAGCGAAAAACGCGTGCTCTACGGACATGTCTTCAGAAATGCCATGCTGATTGTGATAGCCGGATTCCCCTCTGCGTTTATCGGCATTCTGTTCACCGGATCACTGCTCATCGAGATTATCTTCTCCCTCGACGGGCTGGGCCTTCTGGGATTCGAGGCCGCGTTCGCTCGAGACTATCCGGTGATGTTCGGAACGCTCTTCTTCTTTTCGTTGTTGGGACTCGTAATGAGCCTGGTCGGTGATCTGACCTATATGCTGGTTGATCCGCGTATTGATTTCGAGAGCCGGGAGCGCTGAGTGAGTAAACCCCGCTTAAGTCCACTGACCCGGCGCCGACTTCAAAAGTTTCGAGCCAATCGCCGCGGATGGTGGTCGCTCTGGATTTTCCTGACCCTGTTCACGCTGTCTCTTTTCGCGGAGTTCGTCGCCAACGATAAACCGTTTGTGGTAGTACATAAGGGTGAGGTGTATCTGCCCATCTTCAAGGCCTACCCGGAGACCGCCTTCGGTGGAGACTTTTTGACCGAGGCAGACTATCGAAATCCTTACGTAGCAGAGCTGATCAACGCGCACGGCTGGATGCTGTGGCCGCCCATTCGCTATCACCACCAAACCGTCGCCTGGGATTTGCCCACGCCGGCGCCCTCTGCGCCGGATCAAGACCACTGGCTGGGCACCGATGATCAGGCGCGGGACGTGCTGGCGAGGGCGATTTACGGTTTTCGAATTTCCGTTCTTTTTGGGTTCACGCTGACTCTAGTCAGCGCGGTCATCGGTGTCAGCGCAGGAGCACTTCAGGGCTATTTTGGCGGGTGGACGGATCTGCTGGCGCAGCGTTTTATCGAAGTCTGGTCGGGTCTGCCCACGTTGTATCTTTTAATCATCCTCGCGAGCGTCGTCGAGCCCAACTTTTGGTGGCTGTTAGGCCTTCTATTGCTGTTCTCATGGATGGGATTTGTCGGCGTCGTACGGGCTGAATTTCTCCGCGCTCGAAATTTTGAATATGTCCGGGCAGCGCAAGCGCTTGGCGTAAGCAATGTCGTCATTATGTTTCGCCACCTGCTCCCTAATGCCATGGTGGCAACCATCACGTTCCTGCCTTTCACGCTTGCTGGCTCCGTCACGGTGCTGACCTCGCTCGATTTTCTCGGGATCGGCCTGCCGCCGGGCTCAGCGTCACTGGGTGAACTGCTCGCGCAAGGCAAATCCAATCTGCAGGCGCCCTGGCTGGGTCTGACCGGGTTTGTCGTTATTGGCCTGATGCTGAGTCTGTTGATCTTTGTGGGTGAGGCCGTGCGTGACGCGTTCGACCCGAGAAAAACCATTGATCAGACCTAATGCCGTCGTCTGCTGACACTATTCTTCGGATTGAAAATCTCTCGGTGCGATTCAGCATGCCGGAGGGCCCGGTTGACGCCGTACGCAACGTGTCGATCCGCATTGATCGCGGCGAGCGTGTCGCTATTGTTGGAGAATCCGGGTCGGGCAAATCCGTTACCGCTGCCTCCATTCTCGGCCTGCTCCCCTATCCTCGGGCTTCCCATCCCTCAGGCGCTGTTCGTTTTGGGGACAGCCAATTACTCGGCGCACCTGAAAACGTCCTGCGCGGTGTACGCGGTGGCAAGATCGCCATGATTTTCCAGGAGCCGATGGTCTCGCTGAATCCCCTGCATACGATCGGCAAACAAATATGCGAAACGCTGATGCTGCACAAAGGCCTCCGGGAGCGAGCAGCAAAAGAGCAGGCCCTGTCGCTTCTGGATCAAGTGCGCATCCGCGACCCGAAGCGTCAATTCGATGCATGGCCTCATCAACTCTCCGGTGGGCAGCGCCAGCGCGCCATGATCGCCATGGCTCTCGCCAACGATCCTGCGCTGCTTATTGCCGATGAACCCACCACGGCCGTCGACGTCACCACCCAAGCCCAGATTCTTGCCCTGCTGAATCAGCTTTGTCGCGAGCGCGGGATGGCTTTGCTCCTGATTACGCACGATCTCAGCCTGGTCGAAAAAACCGCCGACCGTGTCTATGTGATGCAGCGTGGTCGAATTGTCGAAGAAGGCGCCACGGCCACCATTTTTAGGGAAGCAAAAGAACCCTACACACGTGCGCTTATCCAAGCCGAGCCAAAAGGCAGAAAACAGCGAATCGATCGGCAGGGCCCGGTGCTTCTTTCGGCTGAACAGCTTGGCGTATGGTTTCCTCTTCGCCGGGGGGTGCTTCGCCGCACCGTAGACCACATCAAGGCCGTCGACGGGGTAGATTTTGAGCTGCGCGAGGGCCGAACCCTCGGAATCGTTGGGGAAAGCGGATCCGGCAAGACCACGCTTGCGCTTGCTCTCATAAGGCTGATCTCCAGTCGCGGACAGATACGTTTTGACGGGCAATCCATAAACGGATTATCCGGAAATGCCCTTAAGCCCCTTAGACGGGAGATGCAGATCGTCTTTCAGGACCCCTTTGGCTCACTCAGTCCCCGAATGAGCGTCGGCGAGATCATTGCGGAGGGGTTGATTGCTCATCAACTAACCTCGGAGAAGGAGACGGATGTTCGATTGATTGATGTCCTTGAACAGGTGGGTCTCGATCCCAACGCGCGTGGGCGTTACCCACACGAATTTTCCGGCGGCCAGCGGCAACGCATCGCGCTTGCCAGAGCGCTGATCCTGAAGCCAAAACTCATCGTGCTGGATGAGCCCACCTCTGCTTTAGATCGATCGGTTCAGAGCCAGATGATCGATCTTTTGTTGCAGCTGCAATCAGATCATCAGTTGACGTACCTTTTTATCAGTCATGACCTTCGGGTCGTGCGAGCCCTAGCCGATGAGATTATGGTCATGCAGGCGGGCAAAGTCGTCGAGCATCGGCAGGCGGAGCCATTGTTCACCCAGCCCGAGCACCCCTACACCCGCGCGCTGATCAGCGCTGCATTGGATCTCGCTGTGACCAACGAAGCGGCGGTGTCGCAGTGACATCCCGCAGGAGAATCAAGAAATCCCTGATTGAGCCTGCCAGTCCGCTATGATCTCGCGCAGTTGCTTCAGCCCGTCGGTCAAAGCCGCGGGGCCGGGCTGCAGGATGTCTGCGGATTTGATTTCATAAAGCGTTCGCTGCTGAACCGCCGGAATCGCCGCCCACCCGGGCCGGGCCATCACTTTTTCCGGGCGGAATTTCTTGCCGCACCACGAACCGATAATGATGTCCGGTTGTCGCCTGACCACGTCCTCCGGATCAGCGATGATTCGACTTTTTCCATCGGGCTTCTGTGCAAGCTCCGGGAAAATATCATCTCCACCTGCAATACCTACGAGTTCCGAAACCCAGCGAATGGCCGAGATCTGCGGAACATCCCACTCCTCAAAATACACCTTGGGTCGGCGTGAGGATGCCGCCGCTTTCGCCGCGTCGAGCGAGGCAACGCATTCATCAATCAGGCGCTCGGCACGATCGCTCGCGCCGACCATCGCGCCCAGGGTTCGCATCATGCTCAAAATTCCGTCTACGGATCGATGGTTAAACACCATGACCGTTATCCCGGCGCCAACCAGTTCGCGTGCGATGTCGGCCTGAAGATCTGAAAAACCAAGGACGAGATCGGGCGAAAGCGCAAGAATACGATCGATTTTGGCGCTGGTGAACGCGCTGACTCGCGGCTTTTCCTTGCGCGCCTGAGGAGGGCGTACGGTGAATCCGGAGATACCGACAATGCGATCGGATTCACCGATGCGATAAAGCGTCTCGGTGGTTTCCTCGGTCAGGCAGACAATTCTTGACGGGTAATCCCCTCTCATGGGCTGATCTTAAGCATAAATAACGGCCCTGGATCAAAACCGGCGTTTTTAAGGATTCCTGATTTGCGGACAGAGCGGATGCCAATCAAAATAATCTAAGCCGGAAAATAAGAGCAAGTTCCATGGGAAAAAACGTAGGCGGCGCCGTCAGTTCGAGCGCCTTGCGGCATATTCGCATCCTTAACAGCTTGGACGACGAGACATTAACCGCTATCGCCGAGCAATGTCAGTGGTCGCGCTGCGACGCGTCTCGCGAGGTCGTCACGCAGGAGACTGCATCAAACGAGGTCTACTTTGTTTGCAGCGGTCGAGTCAGCGCAAAAATCTACTCCGAAAAGGGCAAAGAGATCACGTTTGCCGAACTGAATCCGGGCGACACGTTTGGTGAGCTCGCGGCACTCGATGGGCAGCCGCGCTCTAGCTCCATCGTGGCCCTTGACGAAACGCTGCTGGCCAGCCTGAGTGCACCGCTGTTTAACCAACTGTTAAACGAAAGCCCTTCCGTGATGCACGCGTTAAATATTGAACTCGCCAAGCGCCTGCGGGACGCCAACGAGAAGCTGTTCGAGTTCAGCGCTCTTAACACCAGAAACCGCATTCACGCAGAACTCCTCCGGCTGGCGCGAACCTTTCCCACTGGCCCCAATCAAGCCAACATTGTCCCTGCCCCAACTCATGCTGATCTTGCGAGCCGAACCAACTCAACGCGCGAAAGCGTTACCCGCACCCTCAACCGTCTGAAAAAGAAAGGCATCATTGATGCCTCGCGGCAGGCCATTACTA
>JAYNKS010000025.1:0-9191 GCA_038111345.1 Gammaproteobacteria bacterium
TATTTCGGCGACCTTACCGGTGCCGGCTGAGTACGACAGCACGGAACGGTAAACGGCGAACGCGGCCAGCAACCCCACGATGCCCAGAATCACGGGTATGACAGCAATAGAAGACATGAACGACCCCCCAGAGAATAAGAAACGGTGTCTTGAAATGGTGCCCGACTCGGGCGAAAGACGGGCGCGATGTTACCATAGTTACACCGTACTCAAACGATGTCCGGACGGTTTTTACGCCTAAAAAACCGGTATTTGTGGATTCTTTACGGTTGCGGCTTTTTTATTTTCGCTTGCGCGCGCGCGGATGCGCCTGGTCATAGACCTTGGCCAGGTGCTGGAAATCGAGATGCGTATAGACCTGGGTAGTAGAGATGTCAGAGTGGCCCAACAACTCCTGTACGGCACGAAGATCTGAGCTGGACTCAAGGAGGTGACTCGCGAAGGAATGCCGCAACATATGCGGGTGAACCGATCGATCTAAACCCTGGCGTCGGGCCCAGTGCTCGACCCGCTTCTGAATCGAGCGCGGCGCTAATCGAGCGCCGCTTTGGCCGATGAAAACCGCGGGCTCCGTAGGTTCCGACAGAAAAACGGGCCTTCGCTCTAACCAGGCCTGCAGCGCCTCTGCCGCGTGTCGGCCCACCGGTACGATACGGGTCTTACCACCTTTGCCCGTGATAACGATGGTTCGGGCGGACAAATCAATATCCGCAATATTCGTACGTGCCAGCTCTGACAAGCGTAATCCCGAGGAGTAGAAAAGCTCAAGCATGGCACGGTCCCGATAGTCGCGGTCGGACACCGGCTGGATCGAGACCAACTGAGTGGCCTGCTCGATGTTGAGCGTGCTGGGCAGCTTCCGCTCGCCACGTGGCGCACTGACACCCTCAAACGGATTAGCCGCGACGGCTTTTTCTCTGAGAAGAAATCGATAACAGGATCGTGCCGCTGAAAGCACTCGGGCGATCGACCGGCTCGAGAGTCCCGCGTGCCTTAAAGCGGCGGCAAACAATCTTGCCTGGGGGGTAGCCAACTTCTTGAGATCTTGAATTCCACGCTGCTGCGCGAATGCCGTGAGGCGCGACAGATCCGAGCGATACGCCGCCACCGTATTTACCGACAGTCGGCGCTCATACTGGAGATGATCGATGAACTGATCAAACGGATCTTGTTTGGAGCCCATAACGGTCGATCAGGCAGGATGAAATCGCGCGCAGGCTGCGCTCACCACACCCCCAAGGCCTTCAAGCAGAGCAGTATCCATATCACTGGCGTAATGCTTTTTGTCCTCAGCAATCAGAATCATCCAGCCGATCAGCGCGCGCGCCTGTCCGGTAATCGGCAAGACAGCGCCCGAACCGTTTCGAAAACGATCCAGCCCGTCACGCTGAGCGATGATATCGGCAGAGAGCGGCGCTTCCACGAGGCAAGACCGGCCGGAAAGACGCTGAGCCAGCGATCTCGCGCTCGCGTCATCGGAGGCGATCAAATGCGATAGGGGAATGTGTTGCCAGCCCCGCACATCCAAGAATCGGATTTCAACCGCCGCGAGATCGAATTCCGATTGCAGGCGCTCGGGGAGCGTCTGTAGCAGTTCGGGCAGATCTTTTGCCAAAACCACGGTTTCAAAAAGCCGCTGAAGTCGTTGCTGAAGGCGGATGTTCTGACGAGCGGCTTCGACCAGGTGCTTCAGATGCTTGCGCTCAATCGTGAGCTGGTCACGTAACGCCACGACTTGCCGCTCTACCAGGGAGACCGCCCGCCCGCGCGCTGAATGGGGAATCACGAGTTCCGTCAATAGCGCAAGGTGGCGTTCAAAAAAATCCGGATGGGCGCGAAGGTACGCGACGACCGTGTCTTCCTCAATATCGGTTCGCGTGTTGCTGTCTTTGGGGTAAGGGTCCATCTCAATCCACCTTCCAAATCCCTTCAAATACGGTCTCGGTGGGCCCGCCCATTCGAACCGGGCCCTGGCCTTCCCATGACACAATCAATGTTCCTCCGGGCAGATTTACCTGAACGGAATCGTTAATTTTCTGCCATCGATGCGCCACCGCGACGGCCGCACAGGCCCCACTCCCACACGCCAGTGTTTCGCCAACGCCTCGCTCCCAGACACGCAGATTAATCTCGTTTCGGCTGCAGAACTCGACAAATCCCACGTTCGTTCGCTCAGGGAATCGAGAATGCCGCTCCATCGCTTCGCCCCATATGGCCACGGGGGCTCGCTCAATATCCTCGACAGCAATCACCGCATGCGGATTACCCATCGACACCACACCCATCGATACGGTCTCACCGCTCACCTTAAGCTCATAGCGGTCGGCTTGCTCGTCCGCCACGAAGGGGACTCGCTCTGGTGTAAACACCGGCGCCGCCAGATCCGCATTGACGATTTGCTCATCGACCATTTCCAGACGAAAGCGCGTACTGATCGTTTCGATCTCCAAGATCTTGTCAGTGGTAAGGCCCTGGGCGTGAAGATAGCGACCGAGGCAACGCGCGCCGTTCCCGCACTGGCCAGACTCGCTGCCATCGATATTAAAGATGCGCATGAAAAAATCGGCGCCGTTCTTTGCAGGCTCAGCCACGATCAACTGATCAAAACCGATACCTCGATGTCGATCGCCGATGGCTCGAACCGTGTCCGCATCCAGGGCAAGCGGCGACGTCACGGCATTCAACATGACGAAGTCGTTGCCGAGCGAGTGCATCTTGGTGAAGCGCAAACCGCCCACTGAGGTCACGATGAGAGGTCCTGTTGCCGAAAGACCCGATAATTATAGTCTTTGCAGCTCGCCCAACCGACGCGCCGCGAAAACCGCCTATGGTGTCATCGTCTCGGGATCCGGACAGAAGGCTAACCAGTCCACCCGGGAGTCAGCCATAGCGACAAACCAGGGATTCAGAATATCGTCCTTGTTGTAACGCAATGTGGCGCCGTTACAGTCCACCAACTGCCCGCCAGCTTCGTTAAGCACGCAATGAGATGCGCACGTGTCCCACTCGGAGGTAGGGGCCAATCGTGGGTATACATCGGCATCGCCCTGTGCGACGAGACACACCTTCAACGCGCTGCCCATGCTCACAATCTCGGGATCGTGACCGCTGGACAGTGCGAAGGCATCACGAAATGCATCGACCGCTTTGCCCGCATGAGATCGACTGGCCACCATTCTCGGCCGATTGGCGTCATAGGGAGCGATCTGTATTTTCTCTGGTGCCTGATCTCCCACCTGCCGCCATGCGCCTTGTCCGTGGGCAGCGAAATAGCACGTTTTGAGATACGGGCTGTACACCACGCCCAGCGTGGGCTTGCCCCTTTCAGCGAGACCGATGTTAACGGTGAACTCTCCGTTTCGGCTGATGAACTCCTTGGTTCCATCGAGTGGATCAACCAACCAGACGACGTCATCACTTAGGCGAGCGGGATCATCAAGATCATCCGACTCCTCCGAAACGACCCGAATGTCCGGGGTGAGCGCGCTTAACTCCTTAACGATGAGATCATGGGCGCGGTGGTCGGCCGTGGTCACCGGCGAGCCATCTGCTTTTTCGATGATGTCGTATTCTTTTTCGTACACCTCGAGAATAACTTCTCCAGCGAACCGAGCCAGCGTCACCACTGACGCGATAGGGATATTGCCTGAAGCCGTCATCAGCTCGCTCGCTCCTCAAAAAGATAGGTAGCCAGAAGACTTCGGGCATCGGTGAAATTAGGCTCCTTACGCAAATCCGCGAGCGCACTAACCGGCCATTCCACCACTTCGAGGGGCTCCGGTTCATCGCCAACGAGGGGGGCGGGGAACAACTCGCGGGCAACAAAAAGATGCGTCCGATAATTCGAATACGCCGGCGTTAACGCCACGGTCTCCAACTTATCGAGGTGATGGGCGTCCCATCCGATCTCCTCACGCAGCTCGCGTCGTGCTGCCTGCTCGGGCGACTCACCACTGTCGATACGCCCCTTCACAAACCCCAGCTCATAGCGCTCTACCCCGACCGCATACTCGCGGATCAAAAGAAGCCGATCGGGGCTCAAGACCGGAACAACCATAACAGCGCCCTCGCCTTGTCCCACGAGTCGCTCGAAGGTTCTGGCCTCACCATTCTCAAAGAGCAACTCGACCGCTTCAACCGCAAACAGTCGAGTTTGCATTAGCGGCGTAATGTTCTGTATTTGTGGCGCTTGGCTCATTATCGTAAGGGCGTCATGCGCGAGGTAGAGAAGGGGCAGATTATCGCACCCGATCAGACGGTACAACTCGCCCAGAGGGTCAGGCACTTACGTTAGAGGGCTTTTCAGCACGGGCGCTAGAATCAAGCCATCAGACGAACCGATATGCTCTATTTATGCCATCATGATTGACTGGTTCGACGTAGATAGCGTGTTTCTTGATATGGATGGCACGCTCCTTGATCTTCGGTTTGATAACTATTTTTGGCGGGAATTAATCCCCGAGCGCTACGCCGCCGACCAGGGACTTGATCAGGCCAAGGCACGTCAGGCCCTGCTCGGTCTGATGCGAACGCTCCAGGGCACCCTCAACTGGTACTGCACGGACTTCTGGAGTCGTGAACTCGGGCTTGACGTCCTTGCGCTCAAAACAGAGTGCCGCGATCTCATTCAAATTCGTCCCGGCGCCAAAGCGTTTCTACAGGCACTCGAAGCCAGCCCCCTTCGGGTAGTCCTCGTGACCAATGCCCCGCCGGAGACCATTGATCTGAAGATGGAGGAAACCGGAATCCGCCCGCACTTCAATCAAATCATCAGTTCTCACCAGTTTGGATGCCCAAAGGAAGATCCTGACTTTTGGCCCCGACTGGCGGCCATCGAACCCTTTGTTCCAAAAAGAACCTTGTTCATCGATGACAATCTGAGCGTACTGCGGGCAGCCCAGGCATACGGGATAGGCCACCTGTTCGCGGTACCTAATCCGGATTCAGGCCGTTCTCCGGCATCTACCGAGGAATTTGCCGGCCTTTCAACGTTTGAGGACTTTACCCAACGACTACACCGGACCTGGAGCTCACCATCAGGATCAGGCGGAAAATAAGTCCATGACCGACTTGCTGGATTCGATCGCCGAATCGTTCTCGAAACGGCTGCCGGACTCGAGCCTTAAGGCTGACGCTGAACAGCTGCAGGCCATTCAGGCCAGTGCACAGATCATGCGCCCTATCCTTGCCTACCTCGACCGCCGCGCGACGCAGCGTGGCGGACTCAATCGATTCATGACCTGGCTCGCCGGATCACCCGCGGCTCCTCACGGACTCTATCTATGGGGCACGGTGGGAAGAGGCAAGACCCTTTTGATGGACGCTCTGATCGACTGTCTCGATTCGCACCTATGCCGTCGCGTTCATTTCCATCGATTCATGCTTGAGGTACATGAGCGGCTGAATGCCGCCCGCCGAACGGAGGCCGACCCCTTGCGCAAAGTAGGTCGGGATTTAGCGCTCCACACGCAGGTGCTCGCTCTGGATGAATTTCAGGTATCGGACATTGGGGACGCGATGATTCTCTCGGGTCTACTCCACGCACTGATAGAGCACCACGTGATACTGCTGATGACATCGAATACACGCCCCTCAGAACTCTACGCGGGCGGCCTTCAGCGCGATCGGTTTATCCCCGCTATTTCACTGATCGAGACCGCGACGACATCGGTTCAGTTAACAGGGGATCGAGACTACCGATTGGAAAAGCTTGGTGCCTGGCCGTCTTACCATGTGCCCGACACCCCTGAAGCAAACCAACAGATGCAATCGCTCCTCTTTCAAATCGATCCGATGTCCGCATGCCCGGCCGAGCCTCTGACCCTTCGCGGGCGCACCATTTCCGCGCGCGGGGCCGGCGACGGGGTCATCTGGTTTGATTTTGCTGCACTGTGCGACGGCCCTCGATCAAAACTCGACTATGCCGACTTGTCAAAGCGCTATCACACCCTGCTGCTGAGCGGTGTTCCCCAGATGCACGATGATGATGACAATGCCGCTCGACGATTTATTGAACTGATTGACGAGCTTTACGATCGCCGGGTAAACGTGGTGCTCTCGGCCGACGCCCTGCCCGACACGCTTTATCTCGGGCAACGCCTGCACGATGATTTCAAACGGACAACAAGTCGTCTCGTTGAATTTCAATCCGCTCACTATCTCGCCCAGGCGCATCGCCCCTAGAACAACGGCCGCTCAGTCGATAGCAACGCCCCAACGGATGAGTTGATCGGCATACCACACATGAAATTCGTGGACGCTCGGCTCCAAGGCTGCGCAAATCCGGCCCGGTTGCGCCAGCCGCGATGACATGCCAATCTGCTGGGCCTCCAGAACGGCAATATCTTCATCCATCGCGATTTGCATACGCTCCTGATATCGGTTCAGGGTCCGCTCAAATCCTTCCGCCGCCAGGGCGCTGGGGTCAAACAGCAAACTAAGCCGAACCGCTGTTCGCGCAGGGGCCAGAGGCACCGTCTCCAACATCCAGACCGCATCGCGGGACGCGGCAAAACTCAGGTTGGGATACACCCATGTGTAGCGGGTACCGTTCTTCAAACGACCGGAGAGTCCTGGCAGCGTCGGCAACGGAGGCGCATCGGTGCCCAGTACGCCTACGCTGACATCCTTTGCATGCTCACCAAATTGACTGATAAACGCGCCAGAGGAATGATCGGGCGGATCCGGGTCCCGGTAAAAACCGGATAGCGTTCGAGGGTGCACCTTTCTGAGATGGTAATACTCGTTGAACACTTCGATAAAGAGCTTCCAGTTACAGGAGACCGTGAACTCCCGACGACTCGCTGTCTTCATATCAGCCAATCGCCACGGCGCATGCAGCATCTCAAAATTACCGAGCCAGTCATCAATAGGCATCGGCTCAGTACCGATATGAGCGAACACAAATCCCGCTCTCACGGCGGACGACACGGCCACCAGGCCAAATTCAGACATGTCGAAATGGGTCGCACTTTCCATGCGGGGCGCCGCTGTTAAGCGACCATCCAGCGCATAACACCAGCCGTGAAACGGACAGGCGAGTTGCCGGGTCCGACCTCGACCATCCGGTATCAGGCGCATCCCGCGATGCCGACAGGTATTGGCAAACACTCTGATCTCACGATCGGTGCCCAAGATCGCCACCAGCGGGGTATCGGCAACGGTAAGCGCCACGTAGTCGCCGGGATGCTCAAAATCATCCGCCCGACCAAAACCTATCCACCCGCTTGCAAACAGATGCTCCTGCTCAAGCATGAAGATCCGAGCGTCGCGGTAACAGGCCGGCGGCAATGAATAGGCCTCGTTTGTCGGGCGCTGGACCTTATCGAGTGATGACATGCGCCCATCATAACGGCTGTCCGGGGTAATGAACCGCATGAGTCGCGTTCGACCTCAAGACGTCATTGCTTGAACGGCGCCTAGAACATCTCTTGCGGGTCGATATCAACAGACCAACGGACCCGCCCGGCCTCAGCCAGGGATTCAAGACTCTCCAGCCACTCATCCAGAAACTGATGAAAGGCTGTTTCTCTCGCGCCGGTAATCAACAACTGCGCTCGGTAACGCCCCGCGCGGCGCTCCATTGGGGACGGTGTGGGATCAAATATCTCCACGCCGCTTTGTGATCGGGTCAGCCGCGCCTGATTGGCGGCGCGGCGGAGAAATCGTAAGGGCTGATCGGCGGCCGGCGATTCCGCTCGCAGCAGGGCAAATCGACAGAAAGGCGGGTAGCTCGCCTGCCGGCGTTCATCGAGAAGAGAGGCTGCAAAACCGGCAAAATCGTGAACCACGACCCGACTGAGGGCTTCATGATTCGGGTGAGCGGTTTGAATCAGCACATCGCCCGCTTGCTCGCGCCGTCCGGCTCGTCCAGCAACCTGAATAAGCTGCTGGAAAAGGCGCTCGGGACCCCGAAAATCAGCGCTGAAAAGATTTTGGTCCGCGTTCAAAACGCAAACGAGCGTGACCCCATCGAAATCATGTCCTTTCGAGAGCATTTGGGTGCCCACGAGGATATCAACGCGTCGCCCCTGAACAGCCGCCAATACCTCATGCAGTTGATCCGAAGACGATGCCGAATCGCTATCGAGCCGGGCGACCACAGCGTCTGGAAAGCGCTTGGCAAGCGCCTGCTCGATACGCTGCGTTCCCTCCCCTGAAAAGTACAGATCGTCGGCTTTGCACTCGGGGCATTCATCTGGAGCCCTGGTCTGGCTACCGCAATGATGGCAGATCATCCGGTGGGTGCGCCGATGCAGCGTCATCAGGGCGTCACACCTTTTGCACGCCGCTTGCCAGCCGCATTGCCCGCATCCGACGACCGGCGCAAATCCCCGCCGGTTCACGAAAACAAGGGTCTGCTCGCCTTTTGACAGACGCTCTTTAATTGCCAGGACCGCCGCTGGCGAAAGACCGTCCGTCGCGGCCTGATGGTTCATATCGACTAAAGCAACCCGGGGCAAATCAGCGCCGCCTGCCCTCTGGGGCAAGCGAAGGTGTGCGTAGCGCCCGGCAAGAACGTTGGCGAGACTCTCCAGCGAGGGCGTTGCCGTTCCCAGGACCACCGGGATATCAGCCATCTGCCCGCGCTTTACCGCCATATCCCGCGCGCTGTAACGAAAACCATCTTTCTGCTTGTAAGAAAGATCATGCTCCTCATCCACGACGATCAGACCCGGGCGAATCAGGGGCGCGAATATCGCCGAACGTGTCCCCAAAATCACGGAAGCCTCTCCCGTACGGGCTTGCCACCAGGCGAGGTGTCGCGCCGTGTCACTCAATCCGGAGTGAAGCACTGCCATGGGGGCCTGAATATGTTCGCGGAATCGAGAGACGAGCTGAGGGGTTAGCGATATTTCGGGCACCAGCACGAGAGCCTGCTTCCCGCGCTCAACAACGGCCTGAACACAATCAAGATAAACCTCGGTTTTGCCGCTGCCGGTCACACCGTCCAGAAGATGCGTCCCATAGGAATCGAACCCCTGCTTGATGCGCTCACAAGCGGCGTGCTGCTCTGGATTAAGTGAGGTTTTCGATCCAAGGGCCTGCGGCAGGCGCTCGTCGGGGATAAAGCACTCGATCCACCCCCGCTCGACCATGCGATGAATGGCGTCTGATGCGCCCGAGAGCTCTCGACTCATGTCCTGGCGCGACACGCCGCTTGAGTCCGCCCGAATGAGCCTTTCAAGTAG
>JAYNKS010000025.1:9201-13743 GCA_038111345.1 Gammaproteobacteria bacterium
TCTCGGGGGTAACTCATCAAGCGCCTGGCGGCCCGCAGCCAAAATGCGAATATGCTGCCGACGTACGGGCTCCATCGATCGATCCCGACGAAGCGCAACAGGCAGCGCGGCTTGCATAACGTCCCCAATCGGGTGGTGGTAGTACCGTGCGGCCCAGATGAGCAACTCAAAAAGCTCCGGGGGAATAACGGGTTCAAGGTCCAGCACCTTTGAGATCTCGCGAAGTTTTGCCGGATGAAGGCTGCTTTCTGAAGAGGTGCCGCAAACCACTCCGACGACCTTGCGTTTTTGCAATGGGACAAAAACGCGCGCACCGAGTGGGGGCATCGAATCGGCATCGCCCAACCGGTAATCAAACAACCGGCGCAGCCTTACAGGCAAAGCAACTTGGATGATTCTTTCGTTCAAGGCAGAGGACAAGCGTTATCGAAACTCACTAATTTATCGAAAGGACCTTCTGTCTCGTCGAAGTAATGCCACTTAAATGTTTGAGACGTAGAGAAGAATCGTGTTTGCGCACATCGCCTGTGGATAAGTTTGTGCACAACTCACTCATGTAGCCCGTTTTTAAACTAACCAAAAGCATGGCTTAAGATATGCCTAAAAATTAGGCATACTTTTTTATTCATTTTTTCAATGCTTTAGAAAAATTCGGCCCAAAGTTTGCAAGAAAGAGTCAGATGCTCCCGGGCGGGCACGCCCAACGAGCCGCTTGTGTAAAACACCTGTCGAGAACCTCGATTTTAAGAAAAACATTAACCTTTTTTGTTCAGTACCTTAGGCGTGAGTCCTTATCGAGCGCGACAAAATAAGGGTGCATATTCATCCACAACCCTGGGGCTTTTTGTTACTCCCCGTCGCTGAAGAATCAAAAAATAGCGCGCTGAAGTTACCCTGAGTCAGAGGTAGCCATTTCTAGCGCACCGCGCTCATAGCACCGTAATCGCGCGCGGCATTCTCCAATAGCGCGATCTGCAGCCGCTGCTTCTAAACCAGGCCTGCGGCCCAGGCGCTGAAAATACGGTGGGAGAGGCTAATGCTTGATCGGCCCCGGTCTACAGACGCGCCTGACGCCTCGATGGGGGGATAAATCAATCCGGGCGCTGACGCGTCAGAATGTCACCAAAGCTCACATACTCGCTTGCTCCCAGTCTTCCAATCGGGTTAATCCGATCGGCAAGAATCTTCATCCGCCCCTTGGCATCCGCTCCAATCACGGAATCATCCACGAATACGCCATGTACCTCGCCCAATATTAGGGATTGGGGCCCATTGCCCAGATAGTGAATATCGTAGACCGAGCAGGCAAAAGCCACCTTGGCACAGGTCAGGCGAGGCAGTCGAGACCCGTCGAAAGCGGTTGTCTCAAGGCCAAGGCTATCGACTTCCGATACCCCCGGTGCAAGATTTGCCGAGGAGGCGTTCATTTCGTCGATTTGCTCGAGACTTGAGATGTGAACAATAAAATCCTTGCGGTCCCGGATGTTGTCCCGAGTATCCTTCACCGCGCCGTCCGGCTTTACACCCGCTGAGATCATGATCAGGGGCGGATCGCTGCAAACCGCATTGAAATAAGAATAAGGCGCCAGATTGAGGCTGTGATCTGGATTTTCCGAGAGGATCCATGCAATCGGACGCGGTATCACCGTTTGCGTCATGGTGATGTAGATTTCCTGGGGCTTCATCTCCCCGAAGTTGATATACATGCCTATCTCCGCCGTTCAAAACGACCCATAAAACCAGGGTCAGATGATTTTTCGTAGTTCATATTCGAGGATACCCTCAGCGCCCTCTTCCCGAAGCTGGGGAATCAGTGAGCGAACCTGCTCGCGATCGACGACCGTTTCCAACGCCACCCACTCCGAATCAGCCAGATCGCTGACGGTGGGCGCGTGAAGGCTCGGGAGCAGGGCCATGATGGATGCCAATTTGTCCCTGGGCGCATTCATCTTCAGAGCAACCTTATGATGGGCCGCAAGAGAAGCTTTCAGCAAAAGCGCGATGTCCTCGATCTTTCGTCTTTTCCACGGATCCGCCATCGCGGCCGCGCTCGCAATCAGGCGCGTATGGGTGTGAAGCAGATCGCAAACAATCCGCAGTCCGTGAGCACGAATGGTGCTGCCGGTCTCGGTGATCTCCACCACGGCGTCGACCAATCCCTCGACCGCTTTAGCCTCTGTCGCGCCCCAGGAGAACTCAACCTCGCAATCGATGCCGCGTTCGCTCATGTAGGCCCGGGTGAAATTGACGAGCTCTGTCGCAACCCGCTTGCCGCGTAAATCCTCGATGCTGTGGATGTCCGAGTCCTGCGGCACCACCAGCACCCACCGACAGGGCTGGTCGGAGCTTTTGGAGTACACCAGATCGCAAACCTCTTCTACCTCAGCCCCGCTGTCCAGAATCCAGTCGAGCCCCGTCAAGCCGACGTCCAGTACGCCTTTGGATATGTAGGTGGCCATCTCTTGCGAGCGGACCAGCGCGCACGAAATTTCAGGGTCGTCGATACTCGGGAAATAATTCCGCGAGCGCGGCTGGATCTGCCATCCCGCCTGGCGAAAAAGCGCAATCGTTGCCTCCTCGAGACTCCCCTTGGGAACGCCGAGTTTCAATTTATTCATGAAAATTAGGGATTACGGCTGAAAAACAGCCCCAAATTATCGCATAGCCGGTCGTGAGACCGAAGTCGGCTCCGATCAGCCTTTAAGTTTGCGCACCAGCGGCAGAATTTGCTCCTCGATCACTCGAGCATCGACGGGGCCAATGTGTTTAAAGCGGATAGTCCCGTCAGCATCAAGTACAAACGTCTCAGGCACCCCATAAACACCCCAGTCGAGGCCCACCTGCCCTTGTGAATCCACCGCAACAACGTCATAGGGGTTTCCCAACTCCCGGAGCCAGGATCGGGCATCGCTCGGATCATCCTTGTAGTTCAGCCCAACCAGAGTCACCAGCTGCTTTGAAGCCAGATCGTTCAGTAGCCCATGCTCCGCCCGACAGGCCACGCACCACGAGGCAAACACGTTCAGAACCCAGACTCTGCCCACCAGATCTCCGGTCCCAATTGAGCCATTCATCGAAAGCAATCGGGGAACGCTGAAGGCAGGGGCCGGCTTGTCGATCAGCGGCGAAGGCACCTCTCGCGGATCAAGCTTCAGACCGGCTGCCAAAAACCCGCCGATCACCGCAAAAATCAGCAGGGGCGCGAGGTATTTTAAGGATTTGACTGGCAAGGGTGCTCAGTTGGTTGGTCGGTTCAACTGCTCGCTAACAATGATCGAATTTGCTCCACGATTTGATCGTGAGCGAAATCCGTTTCACCTGTCGCCACAAACGCGATCCGGCCGCGCTTATCAACGACATAAGTGGTCGGCACAGCCCTTACCTTCCATGCCTTGGTTGCCACCATGTTGTCATCCAGCAGCACTTGGATCACCAACGGACCACCGAGGCGCTTGCTCAGAAAATCCTCAATTTGGGCCTTATCTTCGCCCACGTTGATTGCAACCACGTCAAAAGGCTCAGACTGCAGTCGATCCTTGAGTTCTTCGATGGAGGGCAACTCTTTTATGCAGGGCCGACACCAGGTGGCCCAGAAGTTGACCAGCACCACCTTGCCGGAAAAATCCTCAAGCGTTCTTTTCTCTCCCGCCAGGTTTGAAAGCGAGAATGTGACACTCTGTGTCCACGGGGCCTCGACGGGCGTCAGTAAGTCGTCGGAGGCATGTCCCGTCGCCAAGCCACCACCCATGGCAAACATGAACGACACGAAAGCGACGCTCGATGCACGGCGCAGATTCACCCATTCCCCTCAGTTAAGCGCAGCGGCGTTGGCCATCGGCACCAACTCCCCGGCGGGCACATACCCTGGGATCACTTTTCCATCCTGCAGGACAATAGTTGGGGTGCCCCGAACGCCTACCGTCCGGGCGGCGTCCATATGCTTTTCAATGTCGGTCTCGCAGGTACGCGGCTCTACGGCTTTACCCCGCTTGGCATCGGTCATCGCCTGCTGTGGGTCATCGGCGCACCAAACGGACACCAGGGTCGCGTGCGAACTCGACCCGATACCGGCCCTCGGGTAACCCAGGTAGCGAACTTTCACGCCCCCGGCGAGCACTTGAGATATCTCGTTGTGCAAACGCACACAATACCCGCATTCCGTATCGGTAAAGACGGTAATCATGCTCTTGGTCTCTTCAGGCGAAAACACCACCATCCCCGACTCATCAAGAGCATCAATAGCGGCTTTTCTTCCTGTTTTTCTCGCGTTTTCAGAAAGGTTTTCGCCCGCATCGAGATCAATGAGATCGCCGCTCAAAAGATACTTGCCATCAGAGAACAGATACACAACCTGATTGCCAAACACCACTTCATAAAGACCCGTGACGGGCGTCTTGGTGACCGAATCGGGCAAGACATCAGGAATAAGGGTTGCCGCTTTGTCCAGAACCACTTGAGGCACCGTCTGGGCAACAACGGGGCCGGAAAAAATCACGAAAAAGGCAAACGAGATAATGCGATTGAGCATGAGCGGCGTACCAG
>JAYNKS010000025.1:13753-13987 GCA_038111345.1 Gammaproteobacteria bacterium
CGTCCGGGCAGAGAGAGTGCCGGGCTAAGTTGCCTGCTCTCGCGGAACACCCGATCTACGGGTTTTTTCGTTAATAAACCCATCTGCCGCCAAGAAAATCCGCTCCTTTCGGTCCGTTTTGAGACGATCAAGATTACGCGGCATCATTGCTGTGCGCTGATTTTTTGCCAGATAGTCCCGATGGTCGTGAACAAATCGCCAATAAAGCCCGTCTACCACATCGCACCATTCGCC
>JAYNKS010000026.1:0-4386 GCA_038111345.1 Gammaproteobacteria bacterium
CCTTGCCCAGAAATGTCATACGCTGTCCCGGCAGGGGTCGTACCAGACTCCAAAAAAGAACCTCCGCTGTACCGCCCAATGCGTGGACGGATGCTTATATTCGAGTAACTATGGTACTTTAACTTCTCGACTTTCCGGTTTACCCCCCATGCGTCATACCCGAAAAGAAATCATCGGCGAGCCGCTCGTCATCAACGGTAGGCAACTATCGCTGTCGCGAGCCGTCCGGGCCGGTGACTTCATCTTCCTGACCGGTCAGGTTCCCATGGATAACGGCGTCGTGATGACCCACGGCACTATCGAAGATCAGACTCGAGCCTGTCTGGAGCGCATTCGCGAGACGCTCTCAGAAGCGGGGTGTCCGTTATCCGGCGTGGTGAAGTCCATGATCTGGCTCAAGTCACGGGACGATTTTCCGGGCTTCGATTCGGTCTATGCCGAATTCTTCCCCGATGGCCCGCCTGCGCGGTCTGCTCTGGTCAGTGATTTTTTGGTTGATATCCGGGTGGAAATCGAGTGCATCGCCTATCACCCGCAGGATTAGTTCATAGGAGAATCTTTTTATGTCGACGCTCAAACGCTATCAGATGTACATCAATGGTGAATGGACGGATGCTCAGGACGGCAAGACATTCACCAGCACCAATCCCGCCACCGGACAGGCTTGGGCCGAAGTGCCTGAAGCCTCCGAGGCCGATGTCAACCGCGCGGTAGAAGCCGCCCACCGCGCCTTCAAAGAGGGTCCTTGGGCCACACTCACGGCCACGGCCCGTGGGAAGATGTTAAGACGCCTGGCGGACATCCTCGCTCAACATTCTGAGGCCCTCGGTCGATGCGAAACCGTGGATACCGGAAAACTGTTTAAAGAGACCCGATGGCAGGCGAACTACATATCTGACTTCTTTCACTACTACGCGGGACTGGCCGATAAAGTCAGCGGCGAGACCCTGCCGATCGATAAGCCGGACATGATGACCATGACTCTGCGCGAACCGCTGGGCGTGGTGGCAGCCGTCGTGCCCTGGAACTCTCAACTCTTCCTGGTGGCCGCCCGCCCCTTCGCCCTGTCCGCCCTGTTCGGGGCCGGCGCTGGCCGCAGGCAATACCGTAGTGCTGAAAGCCTCCGAGCACGCCTCAGCACCCATGCTTGAATTTGCCAAGGTGTTCGAGGAAGCCGGTTTCCCTCCCGGCGTATTTAACGTCGTCACAGGGCACGGCGAGCCGTGCGGCCGCGCACTCACGAGCCACCCGCTTGTGGACCGTATCAGCTTCACGGGCGGACCCCACACCGCCCGCCACGTCATCCGAAACTCGGCGGAAAATTTTGCTCAGGTCTCACTTGAACTCGGCGGCAAATCGCCGGTGATGGTCTTTGAAGATGCGGACATAGAAAGCGCGGTGAATGGCATCTTGCTCAGCATTTTCAGCGCCAGTGGCCAAAGTTGCGTGGCCGGCTCGCGACTGCTGCTGCATGAATCTGTTAAAGAAGACGTGCTCGCGCGGGTCACAGAAAAAGCCCGTCAGATTCGAATCGGCGATCCTCTGGACGACGCGAGCCAGATGGGGCCACTTGCCACTGAAGCCCAACTCCACAACATAACAACGACCTTGGCCGATGCCACGGCCCATGGCGCAAATATTCTGCATGGAGGAAACACACCAAAAGGGCTCGATGCCGGTTGGTATATGGAACCTACGATTGTGGATTGCCCCAATCAGGATATCGGCGTAGTGCGAAATGAGCTCTTCGGTCCGGTGGTCAGCGCGCTGACCTTTCGAAGCGAAGAAGAGGCCCTGCGAATCGCAAACGACACCAACTTCGGCCTCGCCAGCGGTATCTTCACGCGGGATGTGGGTCGCGCACTCAGAGTCAGTAAGGCCATCCGGGCCGGCATTGTCTGGGTGAACACCTACCGCGCGGTCTCGCCGGTGGCCCCGTTTGGCGGCTTTAAGGACAGCGGTTACGGGCGGGAGTCAGGCATGGAGGCCATTTACGATTACACCCGACCCAAAACCGTTTGGCTCAATACCTCAGCCCAGCCGATTGCTGACCCCTTCGTCATGCAATAACGCCTGCGCTGAAAAAGCCCAGGTTTAAAGGGTTATGTTCTTTTCACGGTTCACCGGTCAGGTGCTAGACTGCCGGTCCTCATTCCCTCTCCAACACGCATCGCTATGAAATTTCAGTTGGCCATTAACATGGAGCGCATCACCTCCGACACGGATATGCGGGACGTCGAACGCCATACGCTCGAGATGGTGCAAATGGCTGATCAGGGCGGCTTTCATATTGTGTGGGCGGCAGAGCATCACGCCCTTGAGATGACCATTGCGCCCAATCCATTTCAGATTCTGACGTGGTGGGCCGCCCATACCGATCGCATTCGTCTGGGGACGGGGGTGGTGGTCGCGCCTTACTGGCACCCCATCAACGTGGCGGGAGAGGCGGCGCTGCTCGATCTCTACAGCAACGGACGGCTTGAATTTGGAATCGGCTCGGGCGCGTACCAACGCGAATTTGACCGGATGCATGCCGGCCTCAAGCAAACAGACGCCTGGCGTTATATGCAGGAAATGCTGCCAGCCGTTAAAGCCCTGTGGCAGGGCGATTACGCCCACAAGGGCGAGTACTGGCGCTTTCCCGAAGCCACCTCAGTGCCCAAACCCTTACAGCAACCCCATCCTCCTATCTGGGTGGCGGCCCGCGCCCCAATCACCTACGACTATGCGGTGAAGCATGGCTGCAACATCATGTCATGGCCGCTCACCCGACCGATGAGCGAAGTCGAGACGTATCTGGGGCGACTGCAAACCGCTTTGGATGAGAATCCTGGCAAAGCCCGGCCCGTTTTTTCGGCCATGCGCCATACCTGTGTCTACGATGACAAAAAAGACTGGATGGTTCCTATCGAGGCGGCGCGCCGACAGTTGGCGCAGTTTGAGAATCTTTTCAAAAATGCCGGAGGCGTCACCGACGGCTTCCCCGCAATGATTGATCTAGCGACCATTGAAAACCGTGACGAATACGACCCCAAGATGCTTGATCAGAATCTGATGTTCGGCACCTCTGAAGAAGTCATCAACAAGTTACGCCTGTATGACGATCTAGGTGTCGATCAGTTTACCTATTACGCCAGCCTCGGTTTGGGCCTTAAAGAACAAAAACGTTCTCTGGAGCTCTTCATTAACGAGGTGATGCCCGAGTTCGCTGAGGCCTGAGCGACCACAAATAACGGCGCAGAAGGTCTGCGCCGTTAATGTCTTTTTCCCGCCGTGCTGCCTGCTACGGGTTAGCGAATTCCCAGTTTTTCTCGAGCCTCGTCGGCGTCACAGATCCGCCCGCCGAGGTCACGGATGATGCGCACGGCTTTCTCCACCAGTTGAGCGTTACTCGCCGGCACGCCCTTTTCAAGATAGAGGTTGTCCTCCAGTCCGACCCGCACGTTTCCACCCAAGAGCATCGCTTGTGCCGCCATCGGCATTTGCGCACGGCTGATGCCAAATCCCGACCAAAATACATCCTGCGGTAACTGACTGACCATCGCGTTCATTGTGGCCGGATCAGCGCCGGCCCCCCAGGGAATACCCAGACACACCTGATACATAGCCGGCCCTTTGATGAGGCCCTCGGCCACCATTTGGTTGGCGAAACGAAGATGTCCCAGATCAAAAACCTCCATCTCCGGCTTGACGCCTATCTCCGCGTAGCGGGTCGCCATCTCGCGAAGCATATTAGGCGTCTGTACGTACACGTAATTCGAGTTGTCAAAGTTAATCGTGCCGCAATCGAGGGTGGCGATATCCGGTCGCAACAATTCCACATGCGCCATTCGCTCTTTGGCGCCGATCAAATCCGTTCCCTCACCGGGAATTTGGGGATTCTCGTCATCCACGATGAGATCGCCGCCCATACCTGCCGTCAGGTTGATCAGCACGTTGCGACCACTGGCCCGCACAAGCTCGACGGTTTCCTTAAAAAGGTTGATATCGCGACTGCCCTTGCCGGTTTGCGGATCCCGTACATGCAGATGGACAATAGCCGCACCAGCATCTGCCGCCTCAATCGCCGACTGTGCAATCTGCTCCGGCGTGACCGGAATGGCCGGGTGTTTATCGACCGTATCGCCAGCCCCCGTCACCGCACAGGTCACGACCACGTTGGTATTCATTGCCATCCTCAACTCTCCTTCACTGTTTCACGATGTTATTTGTAGTGACCGTTCTTGATTAAGCGATTTAGCCTCAGGCCATTTTCGGCCAGCCATCCTCTTCTTCTGAATACCAATGCGTCTTGAGGACTTTCTGGATTTCCGCAAGGCATCGGTCGCGACGCTTTTCCATCTCGCTGAATTTCCGCACACCGGACTCCTCTTCACAGCCGTCCAC
>JAYNKS010000026.1:4396-6241 GCA_038111345.1 Gammaproteobacteria bacterium
CGCCGTTTCAACTCCTCGGTCAACTCGGGGGCCTTCATATGCGACCAAGGCAATTCCAGCGCGGGCCCGAACTGCTCAATGGTGTGCCGCATGCCGCCGGGTCCGCCACCCAGGTGCCAGGCGAGGAAAGTGCCCATAAAGGCCCATCTCAGACCAGGGCCACCGGTCACCGCGGCGTCAATTTCCGCCACAGTCGCGATCCCATCATTAATGAGGTGAAGTGCCTCGCGGTACAAAGATTCCTGCAGACGATCGGCAATATAGGCCTCAATCTCCCGCCGGACATGCAACGGGCGCATCCCCACAGCACGATAGAAAGCGCCGGCCCGGCGGATGGCTTCCATCGACGTCTGCTCGCTGCCCACCACCTCAACCAGCGGCAAAAGATAGACCGGGGCAAACGGATGACCAATGAGAAGCCGCTCGGGATGCTGACACTGCGTCTGCAAACGGCTGGGAAGCAGTCCGGAGGAGCTGGACGCGATAACGACCTCGCGTTGGGCATGCTGACTAATTTCTTTATGCACGGCAATTTTTACGTCCTCTCGTTCTGGAACATTTTCCTGAACAAAATCTGCCTCACTCACAGCCGTTGCGATGTTGTCGACGAATGTCAGCCGACCGGGCGTTTTACTGACCAGCCCCGCGTCCTCAAGAACCGGCCAGGCATCGTCGATCATTTGTTTGACGTAGTCGCGAGATTCAGCTCGGGGATCGGTGACCACGACATCGACACCGTTAGCCAGACAACGCGTCGCCCAACCGCCACCGATAACGCCACCGCCCACGAGCGCAATGGTTTTCACATTCTGTTCTGACACGACTTGCTTCTCCCCAGATGTTGAGTGGTTGATCCCTTGGGCCTACTCGCCCTTGAAGACCGGTTTACGTTTTTCCACAAAGGCCCGAACCCCCTCTTTCGCGTCCTCGGAACGCAGCATCTTTCGATAGATCGGCAAATCCGCAGTGCGCATGGTCTTAAACGCCCCTTCAATGGTGTCCCCTTCAATGGCGCGTAGAACCTCTTTGATCGTCTGAACCGCCAGCGGTGCGGAATCGGCAATCTGTTGCGCCCACTCACGAGCGGTGGTCAACAAATCGGCGGAGGGCACCACCGCGTTGATCAGGCCATGCCGACAAGCCTCTTCGGCGCCCATGCGACGACCGAGCAAGAGCATCTCCATGGCGACGTTATAAGGGACGCGTCGAGGCAGTCTTTGAATGGCGCCCGCATCGGGGACAATGCCAAGCGGCATCTCAGGGAGTTGGAAGAAGACGTGGTCCGCCGCCAAGATCAGATCGCAAGACATGGCTAACTCGAAGCCGCCTCCGATGGCATGACCGCTTACCGCGGCAACCACGGGCTTATTGAGATTCCACATCTCGGTCAGCCCGGCAAACCCACCAGGCAGATCCGCATCCGCTTCCCACCAGTTATCCAACTGCTGCTCTCCGCTATCGACCGCTTTCAGATCCCAACCGGCAGAAAAAATCTTGTCCGACGTCGCGCTCAGCAAGCCCACCCGCAGCGTCGGATCATCACGTAAGGTCACTACCGCCTCGTTTATTCGCCGGCTGAGATCGAAGTCGATGGCATTGACTTTGGGGCGATTCAAATGAATTTCCAGAACGCCTCCGCGGCGCTCGACGAGCAGTTCTTCGGATCGGTCTTGCATGGTCACTCGGATTTAGTAAAACGCGTTTTATTCACATCAAGCGGCGCACCTTATGGCAATCTCGGATCCAAAGCAATATGATCGGTGCCGATTAATTATCCGTATGCGCAGCACCGTGCTGGCCTCAAGCGATCGCCACGGAAATCCACGCCCCGGGGGAGTCATGGAT
>JAYNKS010000026.1:6251-7651 GCA_038111345.1 Gammaproteobacteria bacterium
GTCATGGATATCGAGTTAACCACCGAACAGCAGCTGCTGACCGATTCGGTTAAAAGTTTCGTTGCAGAAGAACTGCTCCCGCTGGAACTGGAGGTTGAGCGGGCGGGCGAGGTTAGTTTGGAGCAGGGTGAGCGGATCAAGCAAAAAGCCCTCGAGATGGGCTTTTACGCAGCCAACCTCCCGGAAGCGATCGGGGGCGGCGGCCTGGATTACACCAGTCTCGCCATCATGGAACGCGAGTTTGGAAAGGTCTCGCATGCTCTGCATGGCTTTGCCTGGCGACCCACTGAGTTGCTGATGGCCTGTAACGACGAGCAAAAAGAGCGGTACCTGTACCCTTGCGTTCGCGGTGAAAAGGTAGAGTGCTTTGCCATCACTGAGCCCGGCGCTGGTTCAGACATCATGTCGATGGCGACCCGGGCACGGCCGGACGGTGACAACTGGATCATCAATGGATCCAAGCATTTCGTGAGCGGTCACGTCGAGCCGGACTTTGCCATCGTCTTTGCCGCCACCGGCGTCGATGAAACAGATCGTGGCCCACGCAAGCGGGTAAGCGCATTTCTTGTGGATAAGGACCATCCCGGCTTTGACATCACCCGTGGCCCACGGTGCGTCAGTCAGCGGGCTTATCTTAATTTTGTTCTCTCGTTCAATGATTGCCGAGTGAGCCAGCAGCAGATGCTGGGCGCCGAGGGAGAAGGCTTGGCGCTCGCTGACAAATGGATCAAGATGGGTCGGGTCTGGGTAGGCGCCGGATGTTGCGGCCGCGCCGAACGCCTTCTGGATCTTTCGCTTGAATGGGCCGCCAACCGAAAACAGTTCGGACAAACGATCGGAAAATTTCAGGGCACATCATTCAAGCTGGCCGATATGGCCACTGAACTGCAGGCGGCCGACCTGATGGTCATGCATGCCGCAAAAAAAGCCGACGCCGGGCACATGACGCCGACCGATGCGGCCATGTGTAAATTGTTTGCCTCGGAAATGCTCCACCGCCTGGCCGACAATGCCGTGCAGATTCATGGGGGCATGGGCCTGATGGAGGATCTACCCATTGAACGTCTCTGGCGCGATGCGCGACTCGAGCGCATTTGGGAGGGCACCTCCGAGATCCAGCGGCACATCATCAGTCGCTCGCTGTTGCGACCGTTGGGCGCGTGAATCCTGAACAAAAAAAGAATCTTCAGCGGCTGCTAAAGCCCCGACATATCGCGTTTGTCGGGGGTGACTCAGCTGTTTTTGCGGCCCAGCAGTGTGCTGCGGGGCATTTCGCGGGGGAGATCTGGGGCGTCAATCCAAAAAAGGAGCGCTTCGGCAATCTTCCCTGTTTCCCCTCTGTTGCAGATCTGCCGGTCGCGCCGGACGCCGTCTTTCTCGCTGTCCCCAGGCTCGCCGTA
>JAYNKS010000026.1:7661-13527 GCA_038111345.1 Gammaproteobacteria bacterium
TACCCCCTGTCGTTGATGCGCTTCGGGAACAGGGCGCGGGCGGCATCGTTTGCTACTCGGCGGGCTTTGGCGAGCTGGGGTCGGAAGGTCTCGCGCTGGAGCAGGAGTTAATCCGGGCCTGCGGCGATATGGCGTTGGCCGGCCCCAACGTATTTGGCCTGCTCAACTATGTCAGCGGCGCACATCTGTGGCCGTTCAGTCACGGTGGCAAACCGGTCACACGCGGACCGGCCATTATTTCCCAGTCCGGAATGCTGTCCAGTTACCTGCTGACCAATCGCCGGTCGGTGTACTTCTCATACGTTATTGGCGCAGGCAACCAATCGATCCTTGGCGTCGAGGACTACCTCGAGCATCTTGCCGATGACCCCACGGTCAATGGCTTTGGTCTATACATCGAAACCCTTCGAGATATCCCCCGTTTTGCCGATGCTGTCGGGCGAGCGTTGGCACGGGGTGTCCCTGTGGTGGCCCTTAAGGTGGGGCGATCCGAACTGGCCGCCAAAACCGCGCTCACCCATACCGGATCACTCGCTGGCGAAGATCGATGCTATCAAGCGCTTTTTGATCGAATTGGCGTCGCCCGCGTGTCCAGTCCGAGCCTGCTGCTGGAGACCCTGAATTTTTTGACCATCTCCGGCGGTCCGCGAGGACGCCGACTGGCCGCCTTCACCTGTTCGGGAGGCGATGTCGCAATGCTCGCTGACTGCGCAGATGCGGAGGGACTGGTCTTTCCCAAACCCTCTATAACGGCACACGATCAATTGAAAGCGCTGCTGCCGGACATCGCGACCGTCGGCAATCCGCTGGATTACACGACTCCCTTGTGGGGTCAGGAAGCGGCACTCGAAAAAGTATTCGACGCCGCTTTGTCACCTGGATACGACGCCGCCCTGATCGTGCAGGACTATCCGCCGATCGAGATTGGATCCGATCGGCACTACTATCAGGCGGATGCCCGGGCCTTCATGCGCGCCACAAAAAAAGCCGGCATTCCGGCGGGCGTGTGCGCGAGTCTGCCGGACAATATGGATGGCCAAACGCAGTCCACCTTGATCGCCGGTGGTATCACGCCTCTGCAGGGGATCAGTGAAGCGAGCGCGGCCATCGCGTCCGCGGTCGCTTTCGGTCGCGCACAGGCCCGCTATCAAAAAGACCAAACGCTTTTTCGTCCCATGGTTACCCGCAAACCACCTGACGGACTCAAGGTGCTGGACGAGTGGCAAGGCAAATCGTTATTGAAGGAGTTTGGTGTGGCGACGCCGGACGGTCGCCTTTGCTTATCCGCCGACGCCTCAGCTGCGGCAGAGGCGATCGGATTTCCGGTCGCCCTTAAGCTGGTCAACGCGGCCCTGCCTCACAAAACCGAACATGATGTGGTACGCCTCAACCTGCAGACCAGCGAGGCCGTGGCTGAAGCGGTCGACACCGTACGGCAGAACGGTGAAAAAGCGCTTGGCACCTTAGCTCCCGATCAATTCCTGATAGAGCGTATGGTCACTGACGTTGTTGCCGAGTTACTGGTAGGCATCAAAAATGATCCAGGATTTGGTCTTGTCATGACGATCGCCGGTGGCGGCACGCTGGTCGAACTACTGGCTGATGCCCACACCATTTTGCTGCCAGCAGCGCGAGAGGATCTTCTCGCCGCGCTTTCCTCGCTCAAGATCATGGCATTGCTTACCGGCTTTCGCGGCCGGGCGGTAGCGGATATCGATAGCGTGCTCGATACGCTCGTCTGTATTGCCGATATGGCGCAGGCGCTTAACGATCAGTTGATCGAGATGGATATCAATCCGCTAATGGTGACGCCGACCGGGTGTGTCGCAGCCGACGCCCTCGTTCAGATCAGCGACCAATAGCAGGCTTGATCTAACCGCATCGAAGACATCGCGCGATATGAAAAAAACCAAACTGTTGCTTCTTGACTATGATGGCGTCATCGTTGATTCGGCCCAGCCGGTGCTTGATCAGACGGCGATCTTTTGCAACGATAATAATCTCCCCTTCACCCTCACGCACAAGGACTTCGATCGCATTCATCCGGCCACATTTACGATGCTTGCCCAGGTCTGCGGGATTCCCCCGGAAGATCACCGTCGTTATGGGAAATTTCTTTTCGAGACCCTGCAGAGCGGAGCTGCCCGTATCCCCCTTTTTAGCGGCATCGCTGAACTCCTCGAAGACCTGAGCGTGACTTTGCATCTGTGCGTCGTCACCGCCAATCACTCAGAGGTCGTGCGAAGTCGACTCGCCCATGAGGGCCTGGAGACATACGTGCACACCTACTACGGCAGTGACCATCCAGGGGACAAAGCGGTCCATATCCGCCAGGCCATGGATGATTTCAGCGTGGACCCCTGTGAGACCTGGATGGTGGGTGATTCCGCAAGCGATATCGAAGCGGCCAAGCAAGCCGGTGCAAAAAGTATCGCCGCCGCATGGGGGTGGCAATCGATCGCCCTGCTTAAACGGCATACGCCGGATCATCTGTTTACCAGCCCGGCCGAACTGCACGAATTCTTCGGACCGGCGCATCCATCATCCTAGGCGCAGGCGGTGAACACGCTGGCACATCTGTACCTATCGGGCGTTGATCCAGATCGATTGCTGGGTAATTTCATCGGCGACTCGGTACGCGGTGCGGAACTGACTACGCTTCCCGAAAGCGTCCAACGGGGGGTCTTTTTGCATCGACAGATCGACCGATACACCGATCGCCATCCGGTTTTTCGTGAACTTTGCGCCCTGCTTCGTCCCCATTTCCACCGCTATGCCCCGGTCGTGGGGGATGTCTTTTTGGATCACTTTCTTGCTAGAGACTGGTCGTCACATCATCCGCAGGCGCTTGATGACTATGTGGACTGGGTTCACGAAACGATCGGGCCCGGAATCACCGATTGCCCTGAACGATCGCAACGCTACTTTAACTACCTGGTACAAACCCAGACGCTCAAACACTACCGCACGATTGACGGCATTAACCACACGCTGGGTCAGATGGCCAAACGGGCAAGATTTAATTCCCATATGGACACCGGGGGTGCGGTGCTCAGCGCACACTACGCAGCGATTGAGTCAACGTTTCAGGCGTTTTTTCCAAAGCTCGTGGCATTCGCCCAATCGCTGGCGGCGAACGCATCAGATCCCTTAGGCTGATCCCACATTAATGTCCCGAGGACTGTGGTAGTAATCGCTCTCCTCGGCCGACTCGCGAACCAGCGCCAGCATCTGCTCCACCCGTTTTTCTGCCGTATCAATTTCTTCGCAGGAGTCGCATTCGAGATCACCGCAGGGCTGGTGCGCGTATAACCAGAAATGCACCGCGCCAGCGAGCAGACCCGAAGCCACCTCCCAACTGTCCGCATCCGCGTCGCGCTCGAGTAGACGGTTGCCCAGTTCGATCAGGCGCTCCGCCGCGGCATCGAAATGCTGTAAATCATCTTCAGTATCCATGGGTGACTCCGTGCGTCGGCGTGCCCACTCAAGGGCTGTGGCGAGCAGGCGATTCTAACGTCTCTGTCTACGGTCGTTGACTTGCCGGGATCAATTAATCACTGTGCTAGATTCCCAGCGAATACCCAGAGCCTGACAGATTTATCAATATGCAATTCCGGCGACTCGGCACGACCGACATAAACGTATCCATCCTTTGCCTAGGCACCATGACCTGGGGTGAGCAGAACACACGTGAGGAAGGATTTGCCCAGATGGATTACGCAAAGGAGCGCGGCATCAACTTTTTTGACACGGCCGAGATGTACCCCGTGGATGTTCGTCCTGAAACGTACGGCCACACGGAAATGATTATTGGGGAATGGCTGCACGCACGCGGTTGTCGTGACGAGATCGTACTCGCCAGCAAGATCTGTGGGCCCGGACGACATCACGTTCGCGGGGGCGATACCCGCTTTGATCGCAAGACGATACATGAAGCATGCGACGGGAGTCTCAAACGGCTGCGCACGGACTACCTAGATCTTTATCAACTGCACTGGCCAGATCGTGGATGGACCGACTTCAAGAGCCTGGGCCAAACGACCCCCATCGAAAACACCGGCGCCGATCGAGACGAAACAGTCGCGGCCCTTGACGAATTAATGTCGGCAGGAAAGATTCGCAGCTGGGGCGTCTCTAACGAGAGCGCCTGGGGAACCATGGATTACGTTGCCCGAGCGGACCGAGCGGGCGTTGCCCGCCCGGTCAGTATTCAGAATGCCTATAGCCTCCTCAACCGAAAATTTGAATTTGCTCTTGCCGAGATTGCGCTTCGCGATCACGTGGGGCTACTGGCTTACGCGCCGATCGCGGCCGGCGTGCTGACCGGTAAATATCTGAACAATGCCAGACCACAAGGGGCGCGCAATACCCTCTGGCCCTCCAATACCCGATACTTCGGCGAGCAAGCCAAGGCCGCCACCCAGGCATACGTCGACCTGGCGCGTGAGATCGAGTTGGCGCCCGAGGTGCTCGCTCATGCGTTTGTCCTGCAGCAGCCCTTTCTCACATCATCGATCATCGGTGCGACCGCGATCTGGCATTTGGACCGCGCGTTTGAGGCCCTCGCAGTTACTCTAGATGAGAGCGCCCAGGCCCGACTGGAGCAACTGCACAGGGCGTATCTGGCGCCGGCGCCGTAACCTTTACCTTCCCGATACGTAGATTTTGAAATGACCATAAAACTGACCCAGGCACCCAAGACGCCGTCCCGAACCTTCTTGGATTTTCCGCTGGCGCTGGATCTCGACAATCTGAAGGCGGACATCGCTATTTTGGGCATTCCGTATGGCCTGCCCTATCGGCCTAACGAGATGGCTAATGATCAGAGTCTGGCCCCCGATGCCATCCGTCAGGGGCCAAGCTATGTGCCCTACACCCTGACGAGTTTCGATTGGGATTTAGGCGGCTACCTGCTGGACGGCCGTGATATCTCGGTCGTGGACTGCGGAAATGTAACAGCGGATCTCAACGATCATCAGGAGCACTATCGGCGCGCTGAGTTAGCGGCGCGAAAGATTCTCGACAGCGGCGCTACGCTGATTACGCTCGGCGGGGATCACGGGATTCCGATACCGGTGATGCGCGCCCTCGAGCGCGACGAACAAATCACCCTGGTGCATATCGATGCCCACATCGACTGGCGCGATGAGGTAAACGGCGTGCAAGAAGGCTACTCCAGTCCCATTCGACGGGCTTCTGAGATGGATTGGTTTGGATCCATTATTCAGATCGGTATACGGGCAAACGGAAGCGCGCGCGAGGAAGAAGTCAACGATGCCAGGGCTTATGGGGCCGACATCATTACGGCCTACGAAATGCACGACATCGGAATGGAAGCGGTGCTCGACCGGATTCCCAATGGAGGGCCTTACTACCTGACCATTGATGCCGACGGCGTCGATCCCACGATTATGCCCGCGGTCATGGCGCAAGCACCGGGAGGACTGAGCTGGGTCCAGTTACATAAGCTGGTGCACGGGCTGGTGCGAAAAGGTCGGGTGCTGGGAATGGATCTGGTTGAAATTGCGCCCTCTTACGATCATGGGCATATCACGATTACTCACGCCGAGCGGCTGATCTGTAACTTCATTGGCGCCTGCGTTCGCGCCGGATATTACGATTAAGCTCGAGCGCGGGCTGCGCTAGTGGATCACGATCAGTTCCCTGCGGACATCACAGAGGTGCTCACCGCCCTTCTCTCCCACCACGAACGGCTCCGAAATGGCCGCACCAATTTGCTCGAGCCATACGCCCGATTGAAAGTGAAAACACATCCCGGCCTGCAACACGGTTTCATCCCCGGGGCGTAGGCTTGCCGTGCGCTCACCCCAATCGGGCGGGTAGTTAACGCCGATCGAGTACCCCG
>JAYNKS010000027.1:0-334 GCA_038111345.1 Gammaproteobacteria bacterium
CAGCATGACTACTTAAGAGCGCTCGGCGCATCGGATTTTCTGGATCGGAATGAACTCGAGATGGGTAGTCGACCGCTTGAAAAGGGTCTTTGGGGAGGTGCCGTGGATAACGTCGGCGGGGATACGCTCGGATGGCTAACCCGTACGGTGCAGCCATGGGGAAATGTTGCCTCTATCGGCAACGCCAGCGGGATCAAGCTCGAAACGACGGTGATGCCGTTCATCCTCCGTGGCGTATCGCTTTTGGGAATTAACTCCATCGAGATGCCGACTCACTTGCGTCATCGCGCATGGCAAAGACTTGGCGATGACTTAAAGCCAGCGCATCTTGACT
>JAYNKS010000027.1:344-2693 GCA_038111345.1 Gammaproteobacteria bacterium
ACGCACGATCGACTTTGAAGATTTGCCCAATGCGTTCGACGCTTATCTTACCGGCTCGGTCGTGGGGCGCACGGTGGTTAGGATCGCGAGTTGACCGACTGCGATGAAGTCCACCCGCGCGACACCGCGCGCAAGGTTTATCGTTACTGGCTAACGCTGAGTACCCGCTGGGGCGATAACGATGTCTATGGACATGTCAACAATGCGGTCTACTTTACTTATATCGATTCTGTGGTGAATCAGTTTCTAATTGAGGGGAAGGCGCTCGATATTCATCACGGAGAGGTGATTGGCCTGGTGGTCTCGTCTGAATGCCAGTTTTTCAAGCCGCTGGCTTATCCAGGCGAAGTAAACTGTGGGTTGCGAGTGCAACGAATCGGAACCACTAGCGTGACCTACGATGTGGGTCTTTACGCCGCAGGAGATGCCACCCCGGCAGCGGTGGGAGGATTTACGCATGTTTATGTCGACCGGCTTGACAGGCGTCCGCAGCCGGTGCCGACCGTCCTGCGGCGGGCGCTGGCGTCCTTGATCTAACTTAGAACCATTTTTATGTACCAGAAAAATCTTAGTGGTTCGGCGTTTTGGCGATCGTCCAATAAAGCGGTCACCCTGCTGGGCATGTCGGGCGCCGGCAAGACCTCGCTCGCCTCGAGATTGTCGCCTCGCACCTGGTTTCATTATTCCGGCGATTATCGGATCGGCACCCGATATCTTGACGAGCCGATTCTCGATAATGTTAAAAGGGAGGCGATGAAATCGCCGTTTCTTGCGGACTTGCTGCGGACGGACTCGATTTACCTTTGTCATAACATTACCGTCGACAACCTGCGGCCAATGTCGGCATTTCTGGGCATGATTGGCGACCCGGCATTGGGTGGCCTGTCTGTAGAGGAATTCAAACGTCGGCAGGCGCTACACCGTGATGCAGAGATCCGGGCGATGCTGGATGTGCGGGACTTTATTGGGAAAGCGCGGGAGATTTACGGATATCCTCATTTCATAAACGACGCCGGCGGCAGTCTGTGTGAGCTGGATGAGCCGGGTGTTTTGGAACAATTGGCCCAGGATACGCTGATCGTGTATCTGAAACCCTCCGAGGCGATGCTTGAGCGGATCATTGAGCGATCGATGGCCGATCCTAAGCCGATGTACTACCAGAGCGATTTTCTCGATCGTGTGTTGCCGCTATATCTTGCTGAAGTCGGAATGGCCCGTCCGGAGGAGATTGTCCCTAATGATCTTTTCCGCTGGATTTTTCCAAAGCTCGTCGATCATCGTCTGCCACGCTATGAGTCTATTGCTGAAAAATATGGGATTGTGCTGCCGGCAGACCGGATAGATGATATTCACGGCGAGTCTGAATTCATCGAATGGATCTGTGAGGCGCTGGGATAGCGATGCCGATCGTTGCCAATTCCGAATTGCCGAGTTTTGAGCGATTTCGTCGAGAGGGCGGCGACGTTCTGACCCGTGATCGCGCCGAGTCGCAGGATATTAGAGAGCTGCACATCGGACTGATGAATAACATGCCCGACGCGGCTCTAGAGGCCACCGAGCGGCAATTTCTCCGTCTTATTGGGGGGTGTAATCGAATCGCCCAGTTTTACGTCTACCCGTTTTCACCCGCCTCCGTCGAGCGTGGCCCTGAAGTGCGGGCGCATATTGATGCGTTCTATCATGACTTCGACCAGCTCAAGACAGAGGGTCTCGATGCGTTGATTGTTACCGGGGCCAATCCAGTTTGCGAGGAATTGTCGGACGAGGATTTCTGGCGGCCTATGTGCGAAACGTTAGATTGGGCAAAAGAAAATGTGACCTCCACGCTATGCGCCTGTCTTGCAACACATGGCGCCTTTCAGCATTTTCATGGCGTGCGTCGGCAGCCTTTGCCGCAAAAGCGTTGGGGCGTGTATCCCCATCGGGTAGTAATGGAGCATCCCCTGGTGCGCGGTATCAACACGCGTTTTGATGTGCCCCATTCGCGCTGGAACGATATCTCCGCCTCAACCATGCGCCGCCAATCACAGCAGGTGCTGGTAGAAAGCGAGGAGGCGGGTGTTCATCTTGCGGCAAGCGAAGACGGCATCCGCTTTGTTTATTTCCAGGGCCACCCGGAGTACGACAGTTTCACGCTACTGAAAGAATACAAGCGCGAAGTGAACCGTTATCTCGCAGCTGAGATAGAGGACTATCCGCCGTTCCCGGCGAACTACTTCATGGCGGATATGAAAGATCGGCTCGACGCATTTCGTGCGAAAGCGCAGGCAGCGCGCAATGACGGTATCGACTGCCCGCCTTTTCCTGAAGCCGAGATTGTGGTCGACAATACGTGGGGCGATACAGGCA
>JAYNKS010000027.1:2703-13298 GCA_038111345.1 Gammaproteobacteria bacterium
TAATTGGTTGGGCGCCATTTATCAGTTGACGGATCGGGATCGAAGGCGGCCGTTCATGCCCGGGGTGGATCCGAATGATCCATTGGCGTCGATTTTCTAGTCACCTGAGAAGGCAATCCGCGAAAAATATACGCTTTTATTCAGGCAAAGCTGCATTGTTTTTGTTATCATCCTCCGAGCGCCGATTTGATTGTCAGCTTGCAGGCGCTTTATAAATTTGCTAAAGCGCGTGCTGTCTGTGAGGCCCCGCTCTAGCGCAAGCTGACGCGGGGTTTTTTGTGGCTGACGCCGGTCAAGTGGCCCGATGAAAACCGCGCTCTCAGTGACCAGGAGACAGCTATGCCAACTAATCTGCTTCAAGAGATGCTCGCCGAGCGTGAGTGGTTGCTTGCCGATGGCGCCACCGGAACCAATTATTTTGCGATGGGCTTGCAGTCAGGAGACGCCCCAGAGTTGTGGAACGTCGATCATCCGGACCGTGTGGCATTGCTGCATCAGCAGTTTGTTGATGCGGGCGCCGATATCATCTTAACCAACAGTTTCGGTGGGTCTGCTTATCGACTCAAACTGCACCAGGCCGATAAGCGGGTGCGGGAGCTGAATCGAGCTGCCGCCCAAGTGGCCCGAGGGGTTGCCGATGCAGCCGGACGATCAGTGATTGTGGCGGGCTCGGTAGGCCCGACGGGCGAGATTCTGGAACCGGTGGGCGCATTGTCTGCCCAAGATGCAGCGGCGGCGTTTGCCGAGCAAGCCAAGGCGCTTGCCGAGGGGGGTGCCGATGTCATCTGGCTTGAGACCATGTCCTCCAAAGAGGAACTCCAGGCAGCCGGAGCGGGCGCGGCTGAAGCAGGATTACCCGTTGTTGCGACGATGACATTCGACACCAACGGCAGCACGATGATGGGCGTGCCCCCGGCACAGCTCGTCGATATCTATCTTGAGACCGTACCGCGACTCAGCGCCTATGGGGCCAACTGTGGGGTTGGAGCTGCCGATTTAATCGGCACTATTCTCGCCATGCACGATAAGGCCGATACCGGCGATGTTCTGGTAGCCAAAGGGAACTGCGGCATCCCTCAGTTTATCGATGGCGAGATCCAGTACAGCGGCACGCCTGATTTGATGGCGGAGTATGCCCGACTGGCGAGGGACACCGGCGCGCGAATTATTGGCGGCTGCTGCGGGACGACGCCGGCGCATCTGGCGGCTATGCGTGAGGCGCTCGAGCATCACACGCCCCGATCGCAACCCGATATTGATCAAATTGTTGAGAGGCTTGGTCCGGTTACTGCTGGAACCCGACAGGCATGCAGTCATGATCATGCTCAAACCCCCGACGAGCCGCGTCGGAGTCGGGGAGGGCGTCGCCGTCGCGCGTAAGACCCATGCTAACCCGGGGTTTGGTGCTATCCTGACGCCATGAGACATGCATTTATCATGGACCCGCTCGATAGGGTCAAGGCGCATAAAGATACGACCTATTTTTTGATGCTCGCTGCTCGGGCGCGTGGTCACGAGGTCTTTTACATTGATCCGGGCGCGTTGGTTTTAAGACACAATGCCGTTTTTGCGATGGCGAGTCAGGTAGAGGTTCTTGCTGACATGAAGCGGCCTTTTGAAGTGAAAGAGACGCAAACGCTTGCGCTGGAGTCAATGGACGCGGTGTGGATTCGTCAGGATCCTCCTTTCGATCGACGGTATTTGTATGTCACGCTGATTCTGGACTACCTGCCCAGCCAGGTTCAGGTAATTAATCGCCCATCGACCATCCGTGACTGGAACGAGAAACTTGCCGCGCTTCGTTATCCGGAGTTGACGCCGCGCACCCTGGTTTCCCGAAGCCAGGCCGAGATCGAAGCCTTCTTACAGGATCAGGATCGCATCACGGTGAAACCGGTGGACGGTCACGGAGGGAAAGGTATTATTTTTCTCGAGAAAAATACTCCTCAAGAACAGCTCAAACAGCAGCTTTCTGAGGCCACTCATCAGGAGCGGCATTGGGTGATTGCACAGGAGTATCTGCCCGCCGCCCGCGAGGGTGATAAGCGAATTCTTCTGCTGGATGGCCAGCCGTTGGGCGCCATTCTGCGGGTCCATGCCGAGGGTGTTGAGCTAAACAACCTCGATCAGGGCGGGAGTGCCCAACCCAGCGAATTAACCGAGCGCGATAAGCAGATCTGTGCCCTTATGCAGCAGGATCTGGTGGATCACGGCGTGCGTTTTGCCGGAATTGATGTAATTGGTGGGATGTTGATTGAGGTGAATATTACAAGCCCAACGGGCCTTCAGGAGATGAGTCGATTTGACCGACGCGATCATCATCTTCGCATCATTGAGACGTTGGAAGGCTGAGAGTCATTCTCCGGCAGCAACGCCCTCACGCCTAGGGTCGACACCTGCCGCCAACGAGCCATCTGGCTGGCGCCGAATAATATGAAGGCCGCTATTGAGCTCCCGATCCCGAACCTCATGGCCGAGCGCTTCTAGAGACGATCGAAGGGCGTCTGAGTCCAGCCCACGCTCGAGTTCGGTCGCACCGTTACGGTTACAAAAATGGGCCTGTTCGACCGCCTGCTGGGGAGTCATTTGCCAGTCCAAAATACTGACGAGCGTTTTCGCAACGTAGCAGATGATTCGACTGCCACCTGGCGAACCGGCCACCAGCACGGGTCTCCCGTTGCCATCAAACACGATAGTGGGAGCCATGGAGCTTCGCGGTCGCTTGCCTCCCTCCACCCGATTTGCGATGGATTGGCCATTGACCTCGCTCTTGAACGAGAAATCGGTCATCTCGTTATTCAAGAGAAAACCCTCGGTCATGAGGCCACTGCCGAAGCCCGATTCGATCGTGGTGGTCAGGGAGACGATATTGCCCTCCCGGTCCACGATACTGAGGTGACTGGTTCCGGCTGCTTCAGGCTGTTTCATTGGCGCGAGGGCGAGCGACGCCCCTGGTGGGATGCCCGCCTCGGCTTTGCCCATGCTTTGATCCGTCTTGATCAGGGCGCGGCGCTGTTCAAGATAGCCCGCATGGAGCAAGCCTTCGGTGGGGACCGACACAAAATCAGCGTCGGCCATGTAGCGTGCCCGATCCGCATAGGCGAGTCGTGACGCCTCGGCGATAAGATGAATACCTTCTGCTTGCGGGCCGATCGCTTTCAGATTGAAACCATCGAGCAGCCCAAGGATTTGTCCTACCGTCAGGGCGCCGGAACTCGGCGGTCCCATACCGCAGACCGAGTTCTCGCGGTACCGCGCGCAGACCGGTGGTCGGATGATGGTTTTATATTCAGAAAGATCCTCTACGGTCATGAGTGACGGAAGAGTGCTGGCGTCTTTCAGCGTCTGAAGGATGGCCTGACCGATCGGACCACGGTAGAGGACGCTGGCACCGTCGTTCGCAATCTGTTTCAGCGCTCTTGAAAATGCCGGATTGGTTAGCCAGTAACCTTCCGGTAACGGCGCATCGTCGGAGGTAAAGAAATACGCCCGCGTAGTGGGCGAGCGCCGGAGTAAGGTTTGCGCTCCGGCGATGGATTGGGCTAGACGTGGACTGACCTTGAACCCACCCTCCGCAAGATCAATCGCGGGATTGATCAGACTGGCCCATGGTTTTTGGCCGAGGCGCCGGTGGGCGGTCTCAAGCAGGTGTAAGGTGCCTGGCACACCGACCGCGCGGGCGCTTGCCCGGGCCTCTTGCCATTTCAGAAGTTCGCCTGACGCGTCCCGGAAATAGTCACCGTCTGCAGCCGCGGGCGCGGTCTCTCGCCCGTCGAATGTGAGTAGCTCTTGGTTTTTGCTATCCCAATAGAGCAAAAATGCACCGCCACCAATACCGGAGGATTGTGGTTCAACGAGGTTAAGTACAAATTGCGCAGCGATGGCCGCATCCATTGCGTTCCCGCCGTCTTTCAAGATAGCGGTGGCAGTCTCGGTAGCCAGCGGATGTGCAGTGACGGCCATGTAGAGCTGCGTAGTGATCTCGGGCTTGGGTTGCCAGCCGGTGGCCGGTTCTGGTGCCGCTGCGGATGTCCCGAAAGCGACGGCAGGAGCCCAAAGTCCCCCAACCGAAAACACAAATGAAATAAAAAGCCCACGGCGAAAGGATCTAAGGAACGGAAGATGCAAACGTTTCATGCAGTCTCTCTTTTGTTTGAATGAGGTTCGGCAGTTGGCGGCAGGCGAGACAGATGAGTGGATGAGAGCCGATCGTGCCAAGCGGCACGCTCTCGGTTCGTCAATGCCCATAAAAAACCCATCCCGAGACTCGCCACGGAAAGCAAGCCGCTCAGGAATCGAATCAAGGCTCGACTCCATGTCACGGAGCCACCATCAGCGCTGGTGACCTTGATTCGCCACGCCTTCATGCCGACGGTTTGGCCCCCGTGCGACCAGAAGCCGCCGAAGTAAATGAAGATCACCAGCAGAAGATAAAAGCGTTTGACGAACAGCGCCCAACTTTGTTCACCGACCAGGCCGTCAAGAAGCGGCAGCGGCAGCGCCGCTGCAAATACGATACCTAGAAGAACCAGGATGTCGTAGAGAATGGCTCCGATTCGGCGAGGTAGGCCAACGGGCAGAAAGTCAGGCTTCTGATCGACTAGGGTCAATTCTGTTCTCTGTGTAAGCGCCTCGGAGCCTGAGCGAGTTGCGGAGCTGCATTTATCCCCGACTCACGAACAGGTTATCCACAGACTTACACACAAGGTCCGAGGCATAAATCTGGCGTCCCCGGCAAGATTCGAACTTGCGACCTACCGCTTCTTACCTCCACAGCTTTCGCTGCCGGACTTGCTGATCCGTTTGAGGTCTGGACTTTATCTTCACCGGTGGGCGTTTGCCTTTAGGTGCTGCCCGTCAAGTCTCTACACCTTCCCGCAAATGGCGGGCTTGGCTCGGTATTGCCACCACCTGACGTGCTGAGGGTTCACCGAGTTTGAGCAGATTCACCGGGATCGTTTCCAATACCCGGTGCCCAAGATCACTTAGGAGGCGATTGCTCTATCCTAACTGAGCTACGGGGACGAGTAGGCAGTATACCAACCCTTGGTCTTAGCATTTATTGATCCGGCAGGAGATTGCTGGACGACCGCAGTACCACATTAAACGAGATCGATACGCGCTCGTCATGAGACAGATTGGGATGCACGAAGTGGTGCAAAAACGCGGGCCAAAGCAGGATCTCTCCAGCCACCGGTTGGATACGAAACTCGGGATCAATCTGGCCATCCTTTCGGATGGCATTCATATTGGCTTGGGGTCTGGGATCGAAGAAGGAAATCGCCCCCGGGTCACGATCCGCTCGCCCCGGTAAGTCGGCAGGCGTTTCCGGCACGCGGACGTAATAGGTGCCGGACAGCCAGGCATGAGGATGATTGTGCAGATTGTGATAGTCACCAAACCGATTAATGTTTCCCCATCCCTGAAGTTGCCAATCAAGCGCATAGTCAATACCCGCTTCTCTTACATACTGAATGACAGCGTGATTGATACACTCTCTCAGCCAAGTTAGAGCGGGATCCTCTGAGGCGAGCAGATTATCGTCAAGATATCGGGTCGTCATATCTGCCTGCTGCGCGTCCCGACGTCGTAACTCCTGTTCAAGCATTCCATTAATCTTAGGATCAGCCGGTATGCGGTCGCGTAACATCATTGTCGGCCAGAGTGATAAAAATTTTGACGAATCAGACATCGACGATTACCCAATGCGCGTGCGGGCGGAGGCACAAGATACCATTTCCCTGGCGAGACAGGTGAGCCCTCTAAAGCCTGCGCAGGCCAAGAGGAGCGATGCGGTATCTCTCAGGAACGCTGACTTCCTCACTCCGTGAATTCAAGGAACGCCTCTGCGATAATGAAGGCTTCTGGCAATAGGGGATATAAGAATTGGTGGAGCCGAGGAGGATCGAACTCCCGACCTTCGCATTGCGAACGCGACGCTCTCCCAGCTGAGCTACGGCCCCACAGGGCCAGGTGGTTGCCAACCTGGCCGAGCGATTTTATCCCAGGCCTCACACGCGTGCTACCAAACCGTGCAGCGGATGTCGGCCACACTGAGAAAACGGCAACAAGAATCAATGAAGGAACCCGAAATGGCATCCGATAACCCATCAGGTGAAATTTCCGCAGGCGCGCTTCTGGATGCGGCCCGTGTGTTTGAGGAGCGCATCCCCTTTAATCGCGTGCTCGGTCTTCGCGTGGAAAGTTTGGATGGGTCAGATGTGGCAGTGCGATTTGATATGCGCGACGAGCTGGTGGGTAACTTCACCCGCGGCAATCTGCATGGAGGCGTCATCTCCAGCGTACTCGATGTGGTGGGCGGGTTGGTCGCTTTTCTCGCGCTTCTCAAGCGCGAGGGCGTAACCTCTCTGGAGGATGAGGCGGAGAAATTTGCAAAATTGGGTACGATTGATCTGCGGGTGGATTATCTGCGGCCGGGAATAGGGGAAACCTTCTGTGCAAAGGGTTTTGTCCTTCGCGCCGGTCGTAAGGTCGCGGTTACGCGGATGGAGCTTCACAATGAAGCGGACTCGCTGATTGCGGTGGGAACGGGCGCTTACAGCATTTCCTAGATGTTTCGCTCGTTGAGGGCAAAGCGAGAGATAATAGAGATAACCGACAGACCTCCTGACCGGATCGATGAGCGATACCTCAGATAGCGCACCTCCAAAGAACGCACCTGGCGAGCAGTTGCGCCAAGCTCGTGAGGGCTATGGCTGGACACTCGAGGACGTCGCCGGCAATCTCAATCTCACCGTTGAGGTCGTCCGCGCATTGGAGTCGGGAGATCGGGAGGTCCTTCCAGAAGCGGCCTTTGTGCGGGGCTATCTGCGCGCCTATGCGCGACTGATGGAAATCGATGAGAACACAGTGCTCGCAGGGTCTGGCGTCGGATCGCAGGAAAGCATTGGCTCGGTCGTGCCTATTCTTGGAAAGGAAGTCTTCAAACCAAAAAAAGACCGGCGCGGACTTAAATTTTCAGAGAAGAAAAAAGCATCCTGGCAGAAGCCGTTGGCTGTGTCTGTACTCGTGGTCATGGCTGTAATTGCCGCCTGGTGGTTCAGCGGGTTACTGCCCACGTTTAAAGGGCTTATGGACTCATCCGGCGAGGGAAAAGAGTCCTCTGGCGCGATCTCGATTCCTCTGAATACCCAGAACTAGGGATACCGCATCCCCGGCTTTTGGCAAACGGGAGCGTCAGTTCAGTATGTCCTGCATGACCGCCTGATCGATATTGCCGCCGCTGAGAAGAATACCGATTCGACCGCGCGCGGGGACGGCGCCACAAAGAAGGGCGGCCAACCCCAATGCGCCGGACGGCTCAACCACCAGCCGGGCTGAGGTGAATAAGGTTTTTGTAGCGGCCACGATAGCGGACTCCGGTACGCTCACGATGTCTGCGACTTTTTCGCGGATGATTTCGAAGGTCAATTCACCCAGCGCTTCTGTGCGGGTGCCATCTGCAATCGTCTGAGGATTCTCGACGCGCTCGATTCGACCGCTACGAAAAGAGCGCACGCCATCATCACCGGCGTCGGGCTCCACGCCAATCACCTTGCATTCGGGAGATAGCGCGCTGGCGCTGATCGCGCAGCCGCTCAGTAGACCACCACCGCCTAACGGAACCAGTAACGCATCCAGCGGTCCGGTGGATTCGAAGAGTTCAAGAGCGGACGTGCCCTGACCGGCGATTACGTGCGGATCATTGAATGGAGGAATCAGCGTATAACCGTGCTGCTCCATCAGATCCCGACTGATCGCTTCACGCTTTGCTGTTTTCGGATCGTAGCCGATGACTTGGGTGGCGTATCGTTCGGTTCCCGCACGTTTGACCGCTGGTGCGTTGTCGGGCATAACGATAGTCGTTTCAACGCCCAACAGATGCCCTGACAAGGCCACAGCCTGGGCATGATTACCCGACGAGTGGGTAATGACACCGCGTGACCGAGCCTGTGGGCTCAAGTGATTCATGGCGTTCCAGGCGCCTCGAAACTTGAACGCATTAATTCGCTGAAGATTTTCGCACTTGAGGTAAACCTCGCAGCCTAAATCATCATCAAGTGGGGTAGTCGACAAGACGGGGGTTCGGATCGCGTGACCCTTGAGTATCCCGGTAGCGGAGCGGATGTCGTCAAATGTGGGCGCGTTGCTCAGAGCAGTCTCCCGTCAGTATCTTTCGGTTTCAGGCGGCTGATGCCAGCCCCTTATCGCCGTATGAAAGGTCGTATGACCCGTTACAATCTGGGAAAAATCTGTCGGTGTCAATATGAACAACTCTGTCCCAAACGTTCTTGAAATTGAAACGGGCGCGGCGCCGGTCTTCTCGGTCATCTGGCTGCACGGGCTTGGCGCGGATTGCCACGATTTTGAGGATCTTCCCAGCATGCTGTCGGTTCCGCCAGGCTTGCCTATTCGTTTTGTGCTGCCTAATGCCCCGGAACGGCCGATTACTCTAAACGGAGGCATGGTGATGCGGGGTTGGTATGACCTCACTGGACTCGAAATCATTAAAGAGGAGGATCGGGAAGGTCTTAAGCAGGCCGGCGATATTGTCGAGGGCCTTGTTCAAAAAGAGATCCAGCGCGGTATGGCGCGCCATCGGATTGTTGTCGGTGGCTTCTCCCAGGGAGGTGCGGTGGCACTTCATTTTGGCTTGCGCTCGGATTCCCCGATCGCCGCCATCGTGGGTCTGTCCACTTATCTACCGCTTTCTGATCAGTTTGCGCAGCAGATGTCTCCGGCCGCCTCAAAGACCCCAATTTTTCTGGCCCATGGGCTTTTCGATCCTGTTCTGATGCTCGCGCTCGGGGAAGCGAGTCGGCAGGTGCTGGAGCAAAACGGCTGCGACGTCAGTTGGCACACCTATCCCATGCCTCATACCGTGACGCCGGACGAGTTGCGAGACCTTTCGGCCTGGTTATCCGAAACCGTTTGGCCAACCGCGGCCGGTTAAATCGAATTCTTCTCGTCCCGGGAGCGCTGGCGCGACTCCAACTCCTGAAGGGCCTGCTGTATCTGAGGAAGATGGGGGTTGATTTCCAGCGCGCCTTTGAAGGCATTTGTCGCTGGGCCAAACTGATGCTGCTTCAGGAAGATAAGTCCTAGCCCAGATAAGGCGCCAAAGTGACGCGGTTCCCGTCTCAAGGTCTCTTTGATGTCTTGGATGGACTCATCATAGGAGTCGACCAGATATAAAAGCGTGGCCCGTTTATTCCAGCCTTCGGCAAAGTCGGGCGATCGCTCAATCACCTCTGTGAAGTATTGGTACGCGGTTCGGTATTGTCGGGACGACATGGCGCGCACGCCTTTCTCGAGAGCGTCTGCCGACGCAGGATCGTCGATCTCACGCCAGATGCTCCAGATCTCACCTGTAATGGCATCCGCTCGCTCTTGGTTCGCTTGGGTCTTAAGCTCAGCGAACAAGTCGTTAAGGCGTGGATCGTTCTGATCTGCTCGTGCCTGGAGCGCCGGCTCCGCGACCATGCAGGCAAACATCAGCAGAGTTAGAGAGATAAGTCTGGTCGTTGCGTTGATCATGTGAGGCTCTCGATCATCCTGAGGGTGTTTTCATGAAGACGGGCATTTGCGCTCGCGAGCACCTGGCTACCGGAGTCGAATGTCAGCGGTTGACCCTGCCAATCGCTGATACATCCGCCGGCACCCTCGATCACCGGCACCAGGGCCAAGTAGTCATATTTGCCTAAACCAGCCTCCATGACAAGATCGGTAAATCCGGAGGCAAGCAGGCCGTAAGCGTAGCAGTCCGCACCAAACTGGCGAAAGCGAACCGCCTCGCCCAGCGAAGAGAATGTCGCCCATTCTTCGGGATTGAACATATCTGGCGTGGTGGCGTTCAATGTCGCTGCCGACAGCTCATGCGTATTCGATGTCCGGCATAGTTGTTCATTAAGTCGGGTGGGGTGCTCAACCATACCGAGCCAGCGTTCTTTCAGCGCCGGCATGTCAATAATTCCCAGCACCGGCTGCCGATGATGCAGAAGGGCAATGAGACAGCCAAAGGTGGGCTTACCGGTGGCGAAGCTCTTGGTTCCGTCAATCGGATCGATGACCCAGAGCCACTCAGCGTCGCTACGACAGGCATCATTTTCCTCTCCAAACACGCCGTGAGCGGGATAATGGTGCTCGATCATTTGGCGAAGCGCGTTCTCAATAGCAAGATCGGCATCGGTGACCGGGGTGCCGTCTTTTTTACGCGTCACGTCGTAGCGGGCTCGAAAAAATTCAAGACTGATCCGACGCCCTTCATCAGCCAGTCGATGAGCGAAAACTTGCAGATCCTGATCTAAGGGTGATGTCATGTTGCGCTGAGCCTGGTCTGCTAATCAAGCACCGATAAGTCGATCTCTTTAAGGATCTGCTTTCGGCCACCAAAGCCCAGAATTTTTGCCTTGCGATTTACTATTTCAAAATTGGCCGCGACTTTTTTGAATTTGGCATATAGACGCCCGTCAACGGACTCCCGGGACAGCGTCATGCGTGAGATGATCTCGAGACCCTGGCTGTCAATGTGCAAAGGATCAATCGATAATTTTTGATCGCGACTCTCGGCCAGAAGACGTCCCTCTACGTTTTTC
>JAYNKS010000028.1:0-6850 GCA_038111345.1 Gammaproteobacteria bacterium
TTTGGGGCGCTCGATGAGATCACCCGGGATCATCTAAATCAACAGTTGCTGGACCTTTGGCGCAAAACGGGGAAGACCGTGGTCTTCGTTACGCACTCCATACCTGAGGCGGTCTTTCTGTCTACGCGTGTCGTCGTGATGTCGCCAAGACCGGGAAAGATTATCGACGTGATTCCCTGCGTTTTCGACCAAGATCGAACGCTGGACGTTCGCGAGACGCCAGCCTTCCTGGAGGTTGCGCATCGGGTGCGCGAGGGACTCAAAGCGGGGCACAGTTATGACGATGACTGACAAACTGCTTCGCGAGGGCACTCTCCTGCCTGTGCTCACGGTCGTATTGAGCATTATCGTGATCTGGTATGCCGGTTCGATTCGACTAAACAGTCCCCAACTCATCGATCGCTACGAAAAAAATGGCCTCGACTGGACATTTGCTCAACTGGCTTCTGATGCCTGGGAAATGGAGCGGCCGGTGTTGCCGTCGCCCCATCAGGTGGGTATCGAGTTAAAGAAGACGGTGATTGATAAATCCTTTACCTCCAAGCGCAGTCTGGTCTACCACGCGGGCATTACGCTCTCATCATCGCTGCTCGGCTTTGCCTTGGGAGCGCTGTTGGGCATTGGGCTGGCGGTTGGAATCGTTTATGTGACGACGCTGGATCGCTCCCTCATGCCTTGGATTATCGCCTCGCAAACGATTCCGATCCTGGCGCTTGCACCGATGATTATTGTGGTTCTGGGGTCAATTGGAATTACCGGCCTTTTCCCGAAGTCAGTCATCTCGATGTATTTGTGCTTTTTTCCTGTTGTGGTGGGTATGGTTAAAGGTCTGCGCTCTCCCGAGCCTATCCTGATCGATCAGATGCGCACCTATTCGGCCTCCGCCACTCAGATTTTTTTCAAGTTGCGACTGCCCTCATCGATCCCATTCTTGTTCGCCTCTTTAAAGGTCGCCGTTGCCTTAAGCGTGGTTGGGGCAATCGTGGCGGAGTTGCCGACCGGGGGTCAGGGCGGACTGGGAGCTCGCCTGCTCAGTGGCTCTTATTATGGGCAGATCACCATGATCTGGGCGGCGCTCATTGTGGCTTCGCTGGTGTCGGCTTCGCTGGTGGCTTTTATTGGAATCATGGAGCGGATAGCTCTACGCCGTCTTAACGGAGGGCAGGCAGTGTCCGGATGAAGGCCGTCTTCAAAAATCAGGAAATCTCCGTTGGTTTCGGAGCGGGATTGCTGGTGCTGGCGCTAATGTTCCCGCCCGCCCTGGAACTGACCTGGAGACAGATTCCGAACGCGATCTTTGGTGTGGCCATGCTCGCAGGCGTTTTTGCCTTGGTTGGAATCGTGCGGATGGCCCCGCGTATGACTCTGATCGCTCAACTGCTGCTGCTGCTTTCCGCACTGCGGGTAGCCCTCGATATTGTCCATCTCGATTCGGTCCAAGGGTCGGGGCAACTCGGATTGTGGCTCTGGGTGAGCGCATTGGGCTTCGCTGTCTGGCACGTCATGAAAGGGTTTTCATCCCAAAAAGCTGATGCAACGCCAAGTTCCTTGGTCGATCGGATTGTGGTTCCCGCGCTATTTGGTGTTTGGTTCCTGGCGTTGTGGGAATTCATCACCACGGGATTGGGTATTCCTCGCGTCTTGCTTCCCTCGCCAAGTCTTGTGGGAGAGTCCATTGCCGGCTCGCTCAACGTGTTGGGCGCCGACTTTAACCAGACGGTGGTGCGAGCTGTTATTCCTGGATTCTTGATGGGTAATCTGGCCGGTTTTGCTGCAGCGTTGGCTGCTGAATCTCGTCAGCGCGATTCCAATAATCGGAATCGCGCCCATCATGGTCATGTGGTTTGGTTTTGACTGGCAGTCCAAAGCGGCGGTGGTCGTGATCATGACTTTTTTCCCGATGCTGGTAAATACCATCAGTGGTCTCAGAAGCTCTACCCCCATTGAATTGGATCTTATGCGCTCGATCGGAGCCAATCACTGGCAGACGTTTAAAAGAGTACGACTGCCAAATGCGTTACCTTTTGTCTTTAACGCCTTAAAGATTAATTCCGCTCTGGCGCTGATTGGCGCGATCGTTGCCGAGTTTTTCGGAACACCCATTGTTGGGATGGGCTTTCGAATCTCAACAGAGGTTGGGCGGATGAATATGGAGATGGTGTGGGCATCGATAGCGGTAGCTGCGGTGTCCGGCTCGTTGTTTTATGGATTACTGGCGATGGCGGAGCGGCGCGTGACCTTTTGGCACGCGTCTTTTCGTCAATCGCCGTAAGGAAGTCCCGAACGGGACATGATTAACCCACAAGAGGAGGTAACTATGAGAACCAAGCTTACGAGCATGCTCTTGGCCGTGTCCGTAGCGATAACAAGTTCTGTCGCATTTGCCGCGGATAAGGTAACCCTGCAGCTGAAATGGGTGACCCAGGCGCAGTTTGCGGGCTACTTTGTAGCAAAGGACAAGGGCTTTTACAAAGAGGAAGGATTGGATGTCACGATTAAGCCGGGCGGTCCGGACGTAGCGCCGCCTCAGGTGATTGCGGGCGGGGGCGCTGACGTCATTATTGACTGGATGCCCTCGGCACTGGCCTCGCGGGAAAAAGGCCTGGCGCTGGTGAATATTGCCCAACCGTTCAAGCGATCCGGCATGATGCTGACCTGCCGCAAGGATAGCGGTGTCAAAGCGCCCTCTGATTTTCCGGGACGCACCCTTGGGGTGTGGTTCTATGGGAACGAATACCCCTTCCTGAGCTGGATGAGCCGTTTGAATATCGCAACCGACGGCAGCGCCAATGGCGTCACCGTGCTAAAGCAGGGCTTCAACGTCGACCCGATTCTGCAAAAGCAGGCCGACTGTGTGTCAACGATGACCTATAACGAGTATTGGCAGATCATTGACGCCGGACTGGGTGCGGATGAGCTGATCACTTTCAAGTATGAAGATCAGGGCGTGGCAACTCTCGAGGACGGTCTGTATGTTCTGGAGAAGAATCTGTCCGATCCCAAATTTGTCGACAAAATGGCGCGCTTTGTCCGGGCCTCTATGAAGGGATGGGCGTGGGCCCGCGAGAACAGTGATGCAGCTGCCGACATCGTGCTGGACAACGACGAGACGGGCGCCCAGACCGAGAAGCATCAGCGTCGGATGATGGGTGAGATCAACAAGCTGACCGCGGGTGGCGGCAAGCTCTCTGAGGCTGACTACACACGAACGGTCGACACGCTGTTAAGCGGCGGTTCGGACCCGGTTATCTCAAAGGCGCCCATGGGGGCATGGTCTCACGCGGTTTGGGACGCTGCCTATTAAGCAACCCCAAACGGTTCTGAGTGGTTTCGCAAGGTGCGGCGCCCCAGTTGCTTCGCGAGGAGAGACTGGGGTTGCCACACCCGCGAGATCAGCGGCCGATTAATGATTGAAAACGAGTCATGAGAGAACGCGCTCCAATCAAAGGAGAAGTGAAAGATGGAACTGATAGCCACATCACATAACGGCAAGCCAGGGATCGCTACGGATCGATTGAGTGAGGAGGCCTATGCCCATAATTTTTGCGAAATGCATACGCCGTTGGAAAAAAACGCGGCCCGGGTCGAGGCCGAGCGATGCTATTTTTGCTTCGATGCGCCCTGTACGGAAGCCTGTCCCACAGGCATCGATATCCCTGGGTTCATTCGAATGATTGCGAACGGCAACCCGATCGGAGCGGCCGGGCTGATCCTGGATGAAAACATTCTTGGCGGCACGTGTGCTCGCGCCTGTCCGGTTGAGACCTTATGTGAGGGCGCCTGTGTCCGAAATCATGGGGACGACAGACCGGTCAATATCGGGCTGTTGCAGCGTTATTCGGTTGATCAGGCCTTTTCACAAAAAACTGAATTTTTCAGTCGCACGGCGAGCTCGGGGAAATCGGTAGGTGTCGTGGGGGCGGGGCCCGCAGGACTCGCCTGCGCACACCGTCTCGCAACCCTTGGTCACCACGTGGTGATTTATGAAGCACGTTCGAAGTCAGGTGGTCTAAACGAATACGGGCTGGCGGCTTATAAGATGTTGAATGACTTCGCGCAACGTGAAGTCGATCTCATTCTATCCATTGGCGGCATCGAGGTTAAACATGGTATGGCGTTGGGGAAAGACATCACTCTGGAGGAGTTGCGAAAACGTCACGGCGCTGTATTCCTGGGGGTCGGCTTGGGAGGCGGCGCGGCGCTGGGTATTCCGGGTGAAGACGCGTCGGGCGTGATGGACGCGGTTGCGTTCATCGACACCCTACGCCAGTCTGAGAAGTACTCCGCTGTGCCAGTGGGCCGTCAGGTGGTGGTAATCGGGGGTGGCATGACCGCGATTGATGCCGCCGTGCAGTCACGATTGCTTGGCGCAGAGGAGGTCACGCTCGTCTATCGGCGCGGGCCGGAGGCGATGAAGGCCAGTATTCTGGAACAGGAGTTTGCAAAGATCCGGGGTATTACGATTCGCTACTGGGCTCAGCCCTCGACCGTGGTGGTCGAAGACGGACAAGTCACCGGCATTGAGTTTGAGACAACGAACGAGGCGGCTAAGGGCGAGACCTTCACTTTGCCCGCGGATATGGTGCTCAAGGCGATTGGCCAGTCCCCACACGTTGGGTCGATGGGAGCCGACGCCTCGTTTGCGCTGGATGGGGGACGCTTTATTGTGAATGAGGATCGCATGACATCCTGCGAGGGGGTTTGGGCCGGGGGTGATTGCATTGCCGGAGGTGACGATCTGACCGTTAGCGCTGTGCAGGATGGCAAAGTGGCGGCGAAGGCAATTCATTTGACTCTGTCCAGCCCATGATGGGAAGGCGACAGAATCTTTATTAATTCATCGACTGGTTTTTTGACTGAAAAGGGAGTCACATGACGGACCTGAAAACAAACTTCATAGGAATCGAATCGCCCAATCCGTTCTGGTTGGCATCTGCGCCGCCAACGGATAAGGCCTACAACGTGAACCGGGCTTTCGAGGCCGGCTGGGGCGGGGTAGTATGGAAAACTCTGGGCGAGGCCGGCCCACCGATTGTGAATGTGAGCGGCCCCCGCTATGAGGCCTTGCACGGGCGAGATCGCAGCGTTATTGGCTTTAATAATATCGAGCTGATAACAGATCGGCCTCTCGAAATTAACCTGGCAGAGATCAAGCAGGTAAAACGCGATTGGCCCGATCGCGCCCTGGTGGTGTCGCTTATGGTGCCCTGCCAAGAAGAGGCCTGGAAGACCATCCTGCCTATGGTGGAGGATACCGGCGCAGATGGTCTAGAGCTTAATTTTGGCTGCCCCCACGGTATGTCGGAGCGCGGGATGGGCGCAGCCGTAGGCCAAGTTCCTGAATATGTGGGAATGGTGACGGCCTGGTGCAAGCAATACTCCCGGCTCCCGGTGATTGTGAAGCTGACCCCTAACGTGACGAGTATTCGCCAGCCCGCCAGGGCGGCCAAGAGCGGCGGCGCGGATGCGGTGTCTCTCATCAACACCATCAACTCTGTGATGTCGGTTGATCTGGATTCCCTGAGTATCAAGCCCAGTATCGATAACATGGGCACGCACGGCGGGTACTGCGGACCCGCTGTTAAGCCAATCGCGCTTCATATGGTCTCGGATCTCGCCCGGGATCCGGACTGCGCCGGCTTGCCTATCTCTGCGATTGGTGGAATCAGCAATTGGCGTGACGCGGCCGAGTTTATGTTGCTCGGCGCGGGTAATGTTCAGGTGTGCACCGCGGCCATGACTCATGGCTTCAAGATCGTCGATGACATGATAGATGGCCTTAGTCGATTTCTTCAGCAAAAAGGTTTCTCCTCCGTCGAGGATGCCGTTGGCCGGGCGGTACCGACCCTCACGGATTGGCAGCATCTGAACCTCAACTACACGGTAAAGGCACAAATTAATCAGGATCTTTGTATTCAGTGCGGCAAGTGCCACATCGTTTGTGAGGACACGTCGCATCAGGCCATTCGGGCCACTCACAACGGTAAAAGACACTATGAGGTGATGGAGGACGAATGCGTGGGGTGCAATCTATGTGTCACGGTCTGCCCAGTTGAAAACTGCCTGACGCTACGGTCACTGTCAAACGAGGTCGATGTCCGAACGGGCGCGTATGTAGATCCAGACAAAAAATTGCATTGGACCGCTCACCCCAATAACCCGATGGCGGGTGGGTAACGCGCCGCGAGGCGCATAAAGCTCGAAAAACGTCAAAAGAGGATGCCCAGAATACGAGCCCGAGTCGAGAGGGCCTAACGTGGCAAATTAATTATGCATGGGAGGAAATCATCATGAGCGTATTAATCAAGAACGGTCGGATCGTTACCGCAGTGGACGATTACCACGCGGACATTTACATCGAAGACGAAAAAATTTCGATGATCGGCAGGAACCTGAACGTCGAGGCGGCGAAGGTGATCGACGCGAGCGACAGACTGGTTATCCCCGGCGGAATCGATCCGCACACACACTTTGATATGCCTTTTGGTGGGACGATGAGCGCCGATGACTTTGAGTCTGGTCCTCGAGCGGCTGCGTTCGGCGGCACCACCTGCGTCATCGACTTCGCCATTCAGAGCAAGGGCGAATCCACCTTCAAAGGGCTCGAGACCTGGCACCAGAAGGCGGACGGTAAATCCCTGATCGATTACGCGTTCCACATGATCATTACGGATATGCCTGACTCGAGACTCCCCGAGATGCAGAAGCTCGCCGACGAGGGGGTCACGTCTTACAAGTTATTCATGGCTTATCCAGGTGTCCTGTATGTAGACGACGGCACGTTGTATCGCGCGTTCAGACAGGCCGGGGAAAACGGCACCCCCCACGGGCGCGGGAAACCAGCCGGGCC
>JAYNKS010000028.1:6860-12935 GCA_038111345.1 Gammaproteobacteria bacterium
GATCGTTATTGACGAAATTATCAAAGAAGCACTGGCCGACGGTCACACCGCTCCGAAATATCACGGCTTGACTCGCCCGACGAGAATGGAGGCGGAGGGCGTCTATCGCTCTATTGCGATTGCGGAGGTGGCAAAAGTGCCGCTTTATATCGTGCACTTATCTTGCTCTGATGCTCTTGAGGAAGTGAAGCGGGCGCGCCAGAGGGGCGTAGACGTTATCGCGGAGACGTGTCCGCAGTATCTTTTTCTAGATGCCAGCTACTATGAAAAAGAGGGCTTCGAGGGTGCTAAATGGGTGATGACCCCGGCCCTGCGGGAAAAGTGGAATCAGGATGAACTTTGGCAGGGTCTCAAGTTCAGGGATCTGGAGACGATTGCCACAGATCATTGCCCGTTCTGCTTCAAGGAGCAGAAAGAGCTAGGTCTGGATTCCTTCACCAAGATTCCCAACGGCGCGCCCGGTGTCGAAAACCGAATGAGCCTTATTTATAACGGGGGTGTGGTGAAAGGGCGCATGGATCTGAATCGTTTTGTTGAGGTGACGTCTACGGCTGCTGCCAAGGCCTTTGGGTTATTTCCCAAAAAAGGAACGATTGCGGTTGGCACGGATGCCGACATTGTGATCTTTGATCCGGAGCGTAAGGAAAAAATCAGTGTTAATAACCCTTGCACACATCATATGCGTGTCGATTACTCAGCGTACGAAGGCTTCGAGGTCCAGGGCTTTACCGAGACCGTACTCAGCCGTGGCCGGGTCATTATCGAAAAGAACGAACAGAAGATCGAGAAGGGTGGTCAGTTTGTGAAGCGGGCGCTAACCGGCTCTCTACATACTGGTTAAGGATGTGATCCGATATTGAGAACGCGGATGGTAGGTGGGTAGAGCCCGAGCTCAGTTCAGCCACTGCCCTTCCGGCAGGGAATCGATTTCCTTGCCGGCCATCCATCTGCCGTGGAATTGGAAGCCCTCTTCTTCCATTTTTGAGAAGAACGTTTTAGGGTCGTCACCCTCGATATGGGCGCGGTGAGCGTCCGCATCGGTAAAGATTTGCGTGTACAAAAAGACATTTGGGTTATCCATCGCCCGACAGACAAAAAAGTGCTTCATGCCGGGTTGATGCTCGAGGCAGGCGTATCGGTATTCGTTGATCAACTGCTCGATACGGTCAAGGTCTCCCTCAACCACCGCGGTTACGTGAACAATGTATGTCATAAGGAAGACCAGAGCTCGGTGCTGAGGTAGCGTTCGCCCGTATCGGCCAGGATTGCGAGCAACGTTTTGCCTGCCGCCTCATCTCGTTGGGCATATTCGAGCATGCCTACAACCGCGGCCCCGCAGGAGATGCCGCAAAAAATGCCCTCTTGCTGCGCCATACGCCGCGTTACTGCAATCGCGTCATCCGCATTGACCGCTATGATATCGTCATAAGCCGACTGATCCAGGGTATCGGGGATAAACCCGGGAGCCGTTCCCATGATGCGATGTTTCTTGGCGATACCTTTTGACAGGATAGGGGAGACGTCCGGCTCGGTGGCGATGATGCGGATGTTGGGGATGGCGGGGCGTAAAAACCGCGATAGCCCGCTAATAGTTCCCCCGGTTCCGGTAGTGCAGATAACTGCTCCCAGGCTGGCGCCAAAATCCTGGATAATTTCGTTCGCGGTGCTCCGATGGGCGAGTGGGTTAGCGGGGTTGTAATGCTGCCCTACAAAAAAATAGCCCTTTTCCTTCTCGAGTCGTCGTGCTTCCTCGATGGCGCCTACGGTTCCTTTTTCCGCCGGCGTCAGCACCAGTTCAGCGCCATATGCTTTCAGGATATCTTTACGCTCCTGACTCATATCGGCGGACATGACGAACACGGCCGGATAGCCCTTCACGGCCGCCACCATGGCAAGGCCAATGCCGGTATTGCCTGAGGTCGGCTCAACGATCGTATCGCCAGGCTTAAGCACCCCTCGAGCCTCGGCATCCTCGATCATGTTAAGCGCGGGACGATCTTTAACAGACCCGCCAGGATTGAAGCTTTCCAGTTTGACCCATAACTCCGCCGCGCGCCCGCGATCAAAGCGATGAAGTTGGACGACGGGCGTGCGCCCGATGGTCTGAAGCACGTTGTCAAATTTCATTGGGTGTATTTTAAAGGCTCTCGTCGGCGCAAAGGCGTCCCGATCTCGAGAGCGCCGCTAAATCTGGAAGGACCTCTGATGGATGTGGACCTTCGCGGTCTCTTCAAGAGCCATACTGGCCCGATAGCCCGGCGGCGCGTGCAGGTCGTAAAGGGTCGTCTCTTTCAAGTCTGGGGGGCACCAGTCGGCGCCCAAGAGTTCCGCGTGGGCGGGATCAACGCTCACTGAAAAATCCCCGAGCGGCAGAGCGAGGCCAAGTCCATGTCGTTTGATATAAGCTTCTTTTCGGGACCAGCAGGCGAAGAATCCTTCGGTCTGGTCTTCCGGCGAGAGTGTTGCAAGGGCCTTAACTTCTGTTTCAGAAAAAAAACGTTTCGCCAAATCAGACCAGTCGTTTCGCTTAGGCTCTCGAATTTTTTCGATATCGACACCGATCGCAATCCTCTCGCTGAGTCCGATTAGTGCGAAGTCGCCGGAGTGAGACACATTGAACTCGATGGGCGCCTGAAGCACAAATGGTTTCCCCTTGCCGCCATAAGAAAAATCAATCTCGCCGGGGGTCATCCCCAATCGCTCTCCCAGCAATCGCCGCAGGGCGGCTCGGCAGCCTATGAAGTGATTGCGGTCCCGGTCAAAAATGAACCGTTCTGCTCGAGCGAGCTCGTCAGGCGATAGCAGTGCGCGCAGCATCGGGATCCTAGGGGTCAATCCGGACAGGGAGACGGTCCAGACATCAATCTCGGCAGGGCGAGTCGTCACGATCGTAATGAGGTCTTACTAGGGGGAGGTCTCAGCCGGTCGGGACCGAGCGAAAACGATGAGCGACACCCCGCAGAGCACGACAAAACCGCCGATCAATACGCCTTGGGATGGACGCTCTCCCAGTAGCAGCATGGAGAAGCCAACGGTCAGGACGGGTAGGATGAGAAGAACCGGCATGACGTGTGAGACGGGGTTTCGAGCGAGCACTGTGTACCAGATACCGTAACCGACCGCCGTCATGATTAGTCCGAGGTAAAGCACGCTACCCCAGCCCACCCACGTTGCGTTTACCAGAGCATCGAGTTGACCGGTTTCGAAAATCAGTGAACCGACTAGCATTTGCGGCGCGGCAATCACGCCGATCCAGGCGATTCCCGTGAGGCCGTCAATTCGCCCGCTAATTTTTTTATACATGATCTGACCTACCGCCCAGACCAGAGCACCGCTCCCCGTCAGCAACATGCCGTACAGTTGACCATGAAGGCTTGGCAGACCCGCAATGATGGCTATGCCCCCAAAAGAGACCAGCATGCCGATGATGCGCATGACACCGGGTTGCTCCCGAAGAAAGATAACGGCCAGCAGCACGCCGAACGGAACCTCCAACTGGACCACGATTCCACCGAGCGAAGCGTCAATCATCGATAACCCGGTAAAGGTCAATCCGTATTGGATGGTGGATCCGACAAGCGAGATCCAGAAGAGATCCTTCAGGCAATGCCGTGGAATCGGCACAAACCACACCCGGACTAATGCTGAGAGGAAATAGCGCATGCTCATGAGCATCAGCGGGGGGAACTCCACCAGTGCCGCCTTAGCAACAGTAAACCCTAATGCCCAAGTGACCGGTACGCAAAACGCCAGCAGGAGTTCTCGCCACTTCATTCGGTTATCTCAAAAAAGTATGGGTTTTAGCCTGAGGGGCTCTGCCCGTGCGGTTGGCGGTTGGCAATCCGCGGACTATAGAGTAGTCTGTCGTGGAACTCGATATCGGATGCCGGTGCAATGAAAAAAAGATTCTTTGCGGCTCACGCCTTAGCGGCATGCGCACTCAGTAAACTGCTGATTATCCCTGTTCTGGCGCAGGCAGCGACACCCGTGCAGCCGGTGTGGCTGAATGCATCGACGCCTGATGATCAGCGGCCTCTCGAGACCCTCGCTGGGTTTACAGACCGCGATCAGCTGTTTGTCTCGGGGATATCTGGCGAGTCCATTTCGGTGAACGGTTTCTTCGGCGAGAGCTCAGGCGTGCCGGGCCTGAGTCCGACATTGAGTCTGACGGCGCGTGAGGCTCAGTTGTTTCACTCAGACTTTGATCGCAACGTGCGTTATTCAGGCGCAACGGTTTCCGGCATACCTGTTCAGGGATGGGGCTGGTCGGCAGGCGTCGCACAGGTTGAGTCCGCCACCCTGTCGGAGCGACTAAACTGGTTTGGGAGTCTGCGGTTAGGTCAGGCCGACATTCAGGCCTATAGAATCCAGGTGGGCTCCCGAGCAGCGGCGCACGCGATGAATTTGACCCTCAAACTGCCTTTGGGCAGGTTAGGCGCTCGCCATATGCAGGCCCAGGACGGCACCCGGTCCAGTGTCGCGCAGTGGCAGGTACCCGTTGGGAAGGGCCGCACCTTCGCGCTTGAGTTCAGTGATGGATCGAGCCGGCGGTTTAATGAGGGGAATTACCAGCGTTGGATGCTGTCTTTTGCTGGTCACTTCGACGGCACGTCACCAGTTTGGGCAAGCGAGGGGGGCTCGTCAGGGGTGGGTATCGTCAGCACGGCGGTTCTGGTTGCCGGAGCGGTGGCGCTGGCAGTCGTCGCCACGTCGGGTGATGACACCGAGGACCAGCAGCTTCGCTTTGGCAGTCAGAGCGCAGCCGCCAAGCACGTGCTAAACGAGGCCAATCCCGCATCGGTTGCGCAGAACGTCGAGTATGGCGGATGGGTTTATCGAAACGCGGACGCGACCTTCAGCGCCACCGAGCCCCGTAAAGGCACGATCGACAGTGTCAATATTGGTTCGCCGGAAGACGTGCCGTACGGACGGGCGACTGCGTCCTACCATACGCACGGCGCCTATGATCCGCGATACGACAGCGAGAACTTTTCAACGGTCGACATTTCGATGAATAACCTGTGGAGAACAGACGGGTATCTTGCGACTCCCTCGGGGGCATTCAAGTATCATAATTTTTTAACGGGCGTGGTGACAACGCTGGGTACCGTTGCAAACTGAGCAGGTTCGCTATCCCGCCAGGCCAGCTGGCAGCAGGCGCGCATGGCCGCGAAGCTAACCGCGGACGCGGTCGTTATTGGTGCCGGGATTATTGGGTCGGCTGTCGCCTTTGAGCTTGCGAAGGCGGGGCGCAAGACGCTCTGCCTGGATCGTCTTCCGGCTGCCGGCTATGGATCGACCTCTAGTTCCTGCGCCATCATCCGGGTGCACTACTCCACTATTCCGGGAACCGCATTCGCCTATGACGGTTACTTCGACTGGTTAAACTGGCAGGCATATCTCAATCTTTCTCCGAAAGGACCTGCGGCACAGTTCCACAAGACGGGCTGTCTCGTCATGAAGACGCGCAGTAACGGAGACCTAGAGAAGATCGCTGCTAATGTGGCGGCTTTGAACATCCCGTTCGAGCACTGGGATCAAAAAAAGATTCTGGAGCGATTGCCCAACCTGGATCTGAGGTGCTACGCCCCGGCGAAACGTTTAACTGACCCAGACTTTGGCGCGGCGACGGAAGGGGAAATTCAGGGCGCGATCTTCTTTCCGACCGCAGGCTTTATTAGCGATCCACAGCTCGCCACACAGAATATCGCCAAGGCGGCTCAGGCGGTTGGCTGCCGCTTCGAATTCAACCGCGAGGTGGCAACTATTGATCGACAGGCGAACCGGGTGACGGGCGTGACGCTGACAGACGGCACGGTGATTGCGAGTCCGGTCGTGGTCAATGTCGGGGGCCCGCACTCGTCGCGATTGAACGCATTGGCGGGCGTCCTCCACGATATGACCATTTCGACACGAGCGCTGCGACAGGAGGTGGCTCACGTCCCGGCGCCGTCCGGGGTTGATTTTCAATCGACAGGCCTCGTAATGTCGGACAGCGATACCGGAGTCTATTGTCGGCCGGAGCAGGGGAACTTTGTGCTTGCGGGTAGTGAGGATCCACCGTGTGATGCCCAT
>JAYNKS010000029.1:0-12834 GCA_038111345.1 Gammaproteobacteria bacterium
GTACCAACAGACCCGCCGCCTTGATGCCAAAAAGTCCACTCAGTACAGCGAGCAAAATACTTTTCAGCCATGAGTTATTGGCCAACGCGTTGTGCCACGCGAATAGCAGCAAACCAAAAAACGCGATGAAATGTGCTTTTGAGGACTGGGGTCCAATCAGGACAAACGCGCCATAAAACAAAAGACCCAGCACAAACACCGCCTCACCCCGGCGACGAGTGACCAGCAACAGTGCCACACCAAAAGCTGCGCACAATCCAAGCAAAACAAAATTTGAAGGAACGGCTCTGCCAAGATGAGATGCCACAATCCGATACAGGGATTGATTCCCGGCACTGCCCCGATCCTGCCACCAACGAACCTCATCTGACGAGGTCGATAATGTCATTTGGTAGTGTTCCTTAAGATAGCCCCAGGTGTCTGAGTCCCGGGCTTCGGCGCGAAACGTTCCCTGAGGAATCTCATCGCGCTTTGGCATCACCGATCCTGGAACCGTGAACTCGCTATCTGTCCACAGATCGCTGACCGAATACTTGGCAAGATCGGGCGCAATCACCAGTCCAACGGTGACCAGAATAAAGACGATGGCAGCGCTCCAGCGCTTTTTGAAGATCGGCAGCAGCACCATAAATAGCGGGTTCGCCTTGAGACCAGCCGCCACGGCCAACACCGCCGATCCGAGCGTCGGTACTCGGGCAAAAAATCCCAATCCCAGAATCACCAGCCCAAAAATCAGGATATCTGTCTGCTGGTTGTTGAAAACATCCAGAATCGAGCGAAAGGAGAAAAACAAAGCAACGACGAGAGCCGCTGTTTTGGCTGGACTGTTTCCCACAATCTGGCGCTGGCAAATGATGACGCCCACGATTAGCATCACCACATTCATCACAAAAAATATTATCTTTCCCGCCGAGTAACCCAGTGGATAAACCGGCAGGAGCAAAAAGGACGCAAAGGTCGGGTAGGTAAATACGTTTTGCTCGTAAACATGAATTTTCAATCCATGCATATATCGGAACGTCGCCGCCCAGTACACGTCGAAATCCCCGTCGTGCACCATGTAACGGTAAAAAAGAAACCCCACTCCAACCACGCCCAGTCCCAGCAGCGCCCAGCGAGCCGAGGGTGTACGCCACCAGTTAATTAGGGATCTAAAGGCCATGCCGATATTTTAAAGGGAGACGTCTTTGGCGCATTGGAAGATGCTCCATATCCGCACCGAGGCAAGTCGCCCGGCTGTATCCCATCGACGCAACCAGGCCGGCAACGCACTGGACGCCAGAGTCAGCGCAGCACACTGCTGCCGTAAGAGCTCAGGCGCCTCAACCGAGGGGGTAAAGATATAGAGAGGTTGGCCCTGAGTCCGCAAAATCGTGTCCAGGTCAGTGCCCGCGTTGATCGGCTCGAACTGTACATCCGGGGAGCGGAAGAAACTCACCATGCCGCGTCCGTCGTGATACGGATGCTGATTCCAGGTAAATATCGTCACCGGGCGTTCGGTAGCCATTTGGTAAATCCATTTATGAATCACCGCCTCCTGCTGCGCGGGTGCTACGCTGACATAAACAAGGGCAAAACTGTTCATGGTCAGGAAGAGTCCTGCCATGACTACACGACCACGGATTATGAACCGCCGTTTCGAATACGCTTTGAATCGATCGCTCAGCGCTTCCATGCCCAAAATACCAAGAATCAGAAGCGGTGTGATAACGGGAATCAGAAAACGTGTTTCTTTATGGTCGATCAGCGAGTGGCCGATAAGGAAACACACGCTCACCCACGTGAGCACATGTCGAGGTTTCAGAATAACGGCCGCCACCATGGCAACGAATAGCAAGAGGCTGACGGGCGGGACCAGCACCAACAGGAGCTTCTCAATGTAGTACCACCACGGGTCGACGCCAAACTCCGCCGCCCGCCCCTCAACGATGTTCGCCACCAGATAATTCCAAGGGGTGAAAACCCATTCGCCATAGAACCACCGGTCCAGCATCACATTGACCAGTAGCGAAATGAAAAAGCCGATGGCGATCGCCAGCAGCATTTTTACGCCCGGTCGACCGATGAACAGCGCCCATAGCCCAAGCCCCAAAATAGCGAAGGCGCTTGGAAAGCGAAGAAAAAACACCATGCCCAGGGTCAGTCCACCCAGCGTGGCAAGCAACCACCGTCTCTCCGCGGAGCGTTCGCATGCGATCGAAACACAGACAATCGCTATGGCCAGCAAACTCGCGGCCCAACTCTCGGAGGAGAATCGGACGTGAACCCAGGGCAGCATCCAGAAAGTGCTGATCAGCACCATGAGCGCCAGACGAAAGCGCTCTTCTCTTACCCAGCGAAACGCATACCCGCAGAGCAACCACGCGCTAACCAAACCCAGGCCAGCGGAGATGAAGCGAAGCAGCAGACTGGTTTTGAATGGATCGCCGTGCGCCAGACCTTCGTGAACCATGAGCGCTATCGCTGGTTGCAAAGCGGGACGGATGGCTTCAAAAAACTCCCAGGGCAGCGTAAGGTCGGATGATGGCTCTACCTTAAATTGGACAAACTCCAGGATCTGGTAATCGGAATCGGGGTGGATTCGTCCTTCGCTAAAGTAGGCCGCTGCGATATGCGTCAGCACGCTGAGCAACAGCAGTCCAATCAGGACATTCGGTCGATGCCGATACGGCCAAACGCGACACGAAGCGGCCCAGACACCCACCGGACTACCGGGGTTTATGCCGCAGCTTGGCGGCTACGTACTCGGCTTGTGGAATATGCAGCAAACGCTGGATTTTTCTCATCAGGTGCAGCTCATGATCATCAAGCCGACCGTCCGCGAACACCACTTGCCACATATGATCCATTAGTATGGTGCGGCGCTCCTCGCTCCAGTGGGCGTTGATTAATGAGGTGAACCGGTGCAGATCCGTTGCCTGAAGCGCCCGCTGCTCAGCGAGAACCGAGAGGGACTGGATCTCTGCGTCGGCGAGGGAAAACTGGGCTTTGATCAGATCCTTTATTTTGTCCCGCTCCGAATCATCCAGTTCGTAATCGGATAACGCCGTTTCAAAAAGCAGCGCGGCCGCCGCGATCCGCAACGCCTCGTCTGTAGGTCTGGACTCGTCGGCGCTCATCACGCGCTCGCGAAAAAATTGTTGAATGGCGTCGATCATGGTGATGGCGATCTGTCGTGACAAATAAGACGACGCGAAGGATCAGAGGTACTGACACACTTCCGTTTGCATATCGGCTTGGCTGTCGTAAGCAATTTGGCAGCGCACCTTCTGATCTGCCTTCACGAGATGGTATTCAGTGATAAGCACCATACGCGTCAGATGCTCATAGGGTGCCGTCCCCGGCCGGGCTTCCTGGCGCTCGGATTGCTCAATGATCTGCCAGCCCTGCTGGGTCAGACCATAGACGCTGAGGGACTCTGCGAGCGCGGGACCTAAGATCAAAGACATCGTCGCAGCGACAGACGCAAGCAACCCCCGCAGAGCGCGCTGATGCCTCATCTGATATTCGAAAGGATTGAGCAACAAAGTGAGCAGGCTACTGGGTGCCGAAGATACGGTCGCCGGCGTCACCCAGACCCGGAAGAATGTAGCCGTGATCATTCAATTCACGATCGAGTGCTGCTGTGTAAACGCAAACATCCGGGTGCGCTTTCTGAAAGGCCTCGACGCCCTCAGGTGCAGCAAGCAGGCAGACCACCTTTATCTTCCGCGGCGCATCTTTCTTTAACCGCGACACCGCGGCGCTTAAGGAATTGGCCGTGGCCAGCATCGGATCAACCACAATGGCCTGGCGCTCATCGATATCGCTCGGGACCTTGTAGTAATACTCCACCGCCTGCAGGGACTGCGGATCACGATAAAGACCGATGTGACCCACCCGAGCCGACGGAATCAAATCAAGCATTCCCTCCAGCAGCCCGTTCCCTGCACGCAGAATTGAGACAAAGCAGAGTTTCTTTCCGGAGAGGATGGGCGCCGCCATTTTCTCAAGAGGCGTCTCCACTTCGGTTTCTTCCAGCGGAAGGTCGCGGGTCACTTCGTAGGCCAACAAAAGGGAAATCTCCCTGAGCAGTTGTCTGAAATGGGCGGTGGAACAGGTCTTATCTCGCATCAGCGTCAGCTTGTGCTGGACCAGGGGATGATTGACGATTGTGAACATCTCTTCCATAAATTTAGGCTCTGTTGATCATTGTTTGTCGGTGTGCGTTACGCTCACCACTTTAAGCAATTTGGGTCATGGGCTCAACGTTATGAATGACAATGAAGCGTGGCGGGCTAAATGAGCCTAGGCAAGGTCGGTTTTCGAGCGGTGGTTACCGGCACCGAATCCACCGGAAAATCCACGCTGACGGCTGAGCTGTCCGCTTTTTTTGGCTGCTCGTTCTCGCAAGAGGCGGCACGACTTTACGTGAAAGATCATCGACGCGCCCTGACGGTGGACGATGTAGAACCGATCGCCTTTCAGCAGCAGGCGCTCGTTCGATCCGCCATGGCATCTGCCGCAGAGTTGGTCCTTCACGATACGGATTTATGGTCCACCGTTGTCTACGCCGATCATTACTACCGGTTTCGATCGGAGCGCCTGCTGAGCGACGCGCGGCGGCTCTCGGCGGATCTATACCTCTTGTGCGACATTGATCTACCATGGGTTGCCGATCCTTTTTTTCGGGATCAGGGCAAACCGAAGGAACGGGACGATCTACACAACCGCTTTGTTGACCTGCTCGATCGAGAGCAGCTGTCATGGTGCCTTATCCGCGGTACGGGCGAGTCCCGAACCCATTCGGCAATTGAAGCGCTTACCGTCGCCTTGAAGCAAAGACCGTGCGCGCATTAATTCGATTGACTTAAAAAACCGCACGGTCTACAGTGCCAGCGCTATCCAACGGGGTGTCCGGCAAGAGGCCGGGCTGAGAATCACCCGCTGAACCTGAACCGGATCATGCCGGCGGAGGAATGTGGATAGTGGCCTCGCGGTCCCTCCGCCCTTCGATCCCCGAAGGAGTTAACCGATGATGCTGCCGCGACTGTCACACACCTGGTCGTTTCTGTCGGGCGTTCTCTTGCTGATCGCTGCCGCGGCGAGCAGGGCCGACGTTCCTACCCTCACCGTTTATACCTATTCGTCGTTTGCCTCCGACTGGGGTCCGGGCCCCCTGATTGAACCGGCCTACGAGGCACACTGCGGATGTGATCTTAAATTCGTTGCCCTGGAAGATGGCGCGGCGTTACTGGGACGACTGAAGCTCGAGGGGGCAGGCACCTCAGCCGACGTCATCCTAGGTTTGGACACCAGCCTCACAAGGGAGGCGATGGATACAGGCCTCTTGATGCCTCACGACATCGACCTTCAGACCATTGCGTTTGCGACCCCATGGAACGATCCGGTATTTGTTCCCTTCGATCTGGGCTATTTTGGCTTTGTCTATGACAGCGAGTCTGTCGGGACGCCCCCGGCCAGCCTGAAAGAGTTGGTGGATAACCCCGATTCTCCCCCAATCATCATCCAGGATCCCCGAACCAGCACGCCGGGACTCGGACTGTTGCTCTGGATGCGTAGTGTTTTTGGCGACGAGGAGATGGCGGCATGGGCTCGTTTATCGCCACGCATCGTCACCGTGACAAAAGGATGGTCCGAAGCATATGGTCTTTTTCTGGAGGGTGAAGCGCCTATGGTTCTGAGTTATACGACCTCGCCGGCGTATCACCGACACGTTGAAAACACCGATCGCTTCAAGGTCGCTATGTTCGATGAGGGACATTACCAACAGGTCGAAGTCGCTGCGCGGGTAACGACCTCCGCTCAGCCCGAGCGCGCTCAGGATTTTCTTCGATTCATGCTGTCCGATGCTGTGCAGCAACTCCTGCCAACGACAAATTGGATGCTACCGGCGGTACGGACCAATCAAGCGCTGCCAGAGGCGTTCTTGGAGGCGGAGTTGCCCATGCGGGTCTTGAGTTTCACGCCCGACGACGTGAAGATGAATCGAAAGGAGTGGATCAAGCGCTGGCTAGCCGCGGTCGAACGGTGAACGTCAGATCTGCCCAGACCGGCGTCTGGGCTCTTTTGCCCGGCGCTCTGAGCCTTGCCGTTTTGCTGACGCTCATGGGCGGCGCACTCGCGGCCATCTTCAGCGTTGCGCCGCCCATCCGGCCCATGGCAATTCTTCAGGATCCCTATATTGGGAAAGTCGTACGCTGGCAGGCCATCTTATCCGCCACGCTGAGCGTGGGTCTCGCCCTGCCGGTCGCGCGCGCGCTGGCCCGCCGTGATCAGTTCCCCGGCCGGACGTTGCTCGTGACGTTCCTGGGCCTGCCCGTGGTTATGCCGGTTATCGTCGCCGTCCTGGGACTGGTCGCCGTCTACGGCAAAAGCGGTCTGATCAACACCTGGGTCGCTTACCTTGGTGGCGAAATCACGCTACCGCTATACGGGCTCACGGGCATCTTAATGGCCCACGTTTTTTTCAACCTGCCTTTAGCCGTGAGGCTTTTGCTGCCGGCTTGGCAAACCATTCCTGAGGAGAGTTGGAAACTGGCCTCAAGCCTGGGTTTGTCGAGTCGTTTGCTGCTGCGCCTTATTGAATGGCCAGCGGTCAGTCCCTTCTTGCCCGGTGTCTGCCTGATTGTGTTCCTGCTTTGCTTTACCAGCTTTGCCGTGGTGCTGACGCTGGGCGGCGGACCTGCGAGCACCACTATTGAAGTGGCCATTTATCAATCATTGCGCTACGACTTCGATCCGGCACAGGCTGCCATGTTGGCGTTGATTCAGTTCGTGCTTTGCACGTCGATAGCGCTCATTCTGATCAAGTGGATTCCCGTACTGGCCAACTCCTCCGGACGGCGAATCGACGCCCGTCATCGGCCTGATCTCAAAAACCCTATCGGGCGTACCGTGGACATCACACTTATCCTCACGACCGCCTGCTTTTTGTTCATTCCTGTTCTGGCGGTGTTTACTCAGGGCATTCGTGGGCCGATCACATCGGTCATCAGCAACCCTGACTTATGGTGGGCGGTGCTCCGCAGTCTGCTCATTGCTTTGGGCGCTACCGCGACCGCATGCGGGCTTGCACTGGGTCTTGCGCTATCTGCCCGCTTTCTGAGGTTTTCGCTTCGGATGCATCGCGTGTCAGAAATCTTGATCCTGATGGGCTCACTCAGTCTCGCTATTCCGGCCATGATCATCGGCACCGGTTTATTTATTGTGCTGCTTCAAGCCGGCGCACTGGATCGCGGCACACTGCTGGTCATCTGCGCAGTGAACGCGCTGATGATTTTGCCCTACCTTATTCGCAGTATCGCTCCTACACTCATGCGCTCCGCCCAGCAATACGACCAACTGTGTGCCCAACTGGGACTAAGGGGCTGGCCACGCTTTCGGGTAGTTGATTGGCCCGCCATCCGTCGCCCGATCGGCTTCTCACTCGGCCTGGGCGGCGCACTGTCTTTTGGCGATATGGGCGTTGCGGCGCTTTTTGACACCCAGGGCGACACCACCCTTCCGGTTTTGCTGTTTCACCAGATGGGTGCGTACCGTTTTGATGAGGCTTCCGTGACTGCCGTGATCCTGATGCTGTTGAGCGTGTCGTTGTTCTGGCTGATCGACCGATCGATAGGCCGATAATGTTTCTTAAACTTGATGATGTCGAGTTTTCCCTAGGCCAGTGGCGACTTCAGGTGTCCCTGTGTCTTGAGCAGGGCCAATGCCTTGCGCTCATCGGCCCCAGCGGGGCCGGAAAATCGACATTGCTCTCACTGATCGCCGGATTTGAAACACCCTCTCGCGGGAGCATCCGTATCAACGGGGACACTGTGAATCAACTCGATCCGGCATCCCGTCCTGTCACCATGATGTTTCAGGAAAACAATCTGTTCAATCATCTAAGCCTCTACGACAACATTGCGCTCGGCTGTCACCCGGGTCTGAAGTTGAACTCGTCGGACAAAGACCGTATCCATATCGCGATGACTGCGACCGAGCTGACTGCAATCGCCACCCGTCTGCCAGCTGATGTCTCGGGCGGTGAGCGACAACGCGCCGCTCTGGCACGCTGCCTGGTTCAGCACCGCCCGCTGCTGCTTCTGGATGAACCTTTTGCGAGCCTGGATCCCCGGTTGCGTCATCAAATGCACGCTCTGGTCGATTCCCTGCGAAAGGCTAACGAGCTGACGGTGATTGTGGTCACCCACCTCCCAACTGAAATCTCACCGCTCGCCGGGACGACGGCGTTCATGCATGACGGCAGGCTTCTGGAATACGGCCCGACCGCCGAACTGCTGGCCAAGCCTCAGCATGCGGAGCTGACTCGCTACCTGAAGTTCACACAAGCGCATTACACTCCTGACTTCTAACCTATTACTAATGAGAACGCTGCCATGCACGTCCGAGCGGCTGTCCTGTTTTTAATCTCTGCGCTTTCGCTTTCTGCCTTTGCTGATGGGGGAACCTGTTCCGTGAATCTTGATTTCACCAAACGCTATCTCGCCAGTGACGAATCGGTCCGTCTGTGCGACGCGTATTCCGATAAAGTGCTGTTGATCGTCAACACCGCCAGTTACTGCGGTTTCACATCCCAGTTTGAAGGCCTGGAAGCGCTTCAGAAGAAATACGCCGATCGAGGGTTTTCGGTTCTGGGCTTTCCGTCGAATGATTTTTTCCAGGACCCCCGCTCGGAAGAAAAAATCCGGGAGTTTTGCGATCTCACCTATGAGGTCAAATTCCCCATGTTCGAAAAGTCCAAGGTGGCCAAACGGCATGCCGAGCCGCTTTACGAGGCGCTGGGCAAAGAAGCCGGGCAGTTTCCCAAGTGGAATTTCCACAAGTACCTTCTCGATAAGCAAGGCCACGTGGTCGGCAGTTTTGGACCTACCGTCGCACCCGACAACGGCGAGCTGATCGAGAAAATCGAATCCCTGCTTTAACCCGCCGTGGTCAGGCCATCGGCGGTTAACATAGCGCCATGGCTAAAGCGTCTGACGAGCGGCGGGTTGTTTTTACGGACTTAGACGGCACGCTGCTTAACGCAGACCAGGCACTTGGTGAGAAAGATCGCTCGACGCTCATTGAACTCGCGTCGCGCGGCATCACTCGTGTTGTGATTACGGGTCGGTCGCTGCTCTCCTGCGACCGCGTCATCGACCCTGACTTCCCGATTGATTTCCTGGTGACCTCGTCTGGCGCCGGGATCTTCAATCACCGGCCACGAACCTTAATGCACCACTTTGGGCTTAGCCGGCCTGAAATTGAAACGGCGGTGAAGGTGCTTCAGGCGCTCCAGCTGGATTTCATGCTGCACGATACGGTCCCAGATAATCACCGCTTTCGCTGGCGACGCTTTGGCCCTGCTAATGCGGATTTTGACCGTCGACTGGCGCTCTATGCGGGACACCACGAGATGCTGGATCCTGCGGTGCCTTTACCGTCGGCCGGGGCGCAGCTTCTGGCCATCAGTCAGGCATCGTCCGCAGCTCAGCAGCACGACCTGCTCCGCGATCGGTTGCCTGCGCACCATGTCATTCGCACCACGTCCCCACTCGATCATAAATCGACATGGTTTGAGATTTTCCCCAAGTCGGTGGGCAAGGCGCAGGCCGCGCGATGGATCTGCGAGACGCTGAGCCTCGACGCCGGATCCGCTCTGGCCATCGGTAACGACTTTAATGACGTCGATATGCTTCGTTGGGCGCCCATCGCGCGAGTGGTGTCAAACTCGCCCAAAGCGCTCACGGATGAATTTCCCACGGTCGCGGACCATCAGCGAGGGGGTTTCAGTGAGGCCGTCGAGGCCTGGCTTCGTCAGACGGTCTAGCTCTCAATCACCACAACAACTCGCCCTGAATGAAGGCGCGGGCGAGGTCTGAACTCGGCGCATCAAAAAAGCGATCGGTTGGCGTATGTTCGACCAACTGCCCGTTGTGCATTAAAAGCACATCGACACCAACGCGTCGGACCTGACCCATATCATGGGAGACCATGACGATACGAATCTGATCCTCGTCCATCTCGCGAACAATCTGCTCAACCGACGCCGCTGCCGCCGGGTCGAGATGCGCCGTTGGCTCATCAAGAAAAAGGACTCGCGGTTTGAGCGCCCATGCCCGAGCCAACGCCAGACGCTGTTGCTCCCCGCCCGACAGGACTTTCGCGTCTCGCTCAGCGATATCCCATAGACCCGTCCTTTCCAGGGCCCACTGCGTCCGCTCCTGTCTTTCTGGCTTGGGCACCCGACGAACGGATAGGGCGTGCTCCATATTTGCCCTAACCGAACGACGCAGGAGTACCGGTCTTTGAAAGACCATAGCTTGGGCCCGACGTTGCTCATCGACCTCACCCCCTGCCCAACGAATCACGCCAGACGTCGGCGTCAGCAATCCATGGCAAAGACGCAGCAACAAGCTTTTGCCCGCGCCGTTCGGACCCACGACGCAGGTCGGCCCTGAAGGGTGTAACTGAAAAGAGACGTTATCGATCAGTCGCTTGCCGCTGACCGAAAATCCAAGGGATTCAACGGTCAGCGGGAGCAATTCAAACGATTCGGACATCGGCCCTTCCAACATTCATGGCGCCGCACGCCTGACGCCCGTTAAAACGAAAATCAAGGCTCACTGTACCTGCAGCCGTTTTCGAAAGCGCGCCTTCGACTAGGCAGGGCGAACCACTTCTCGAGACCGTCCGATCTGGGTCCCGACGCCCTCGTCCGTCAGAGTCTCCAGCAAGGTCGAGTGGGGTACCCGACCATCTGAGATAGTGGCCGTACGCACACCCCCCGCAACCGCGTCAAGCGCGCAGCGGACTTTAGGCAGCATGCCACCGGTGATCACGCTCTCATCAATCAGTTCCTGAACCCGCGCCTCTGAAAGACCCGTGAGCAGATTTCCCTCTTTATCCAGGACGCCGGGGGTATTCGTCAGCAGAATGAGCTTTTCCGCCCCTAAAGTCACTGCCAGCTTTCCCGCGACCGTATCGGCATTGATGTTGTACGCCCTGCCGTCAACGCCGACCCCAATCGGAGCGATCACTGGAATAAAATCGCCTTCGTCCAATACGTCCACAACGCTTGGATTAATCGACTCGATTTCCCCGACGAAACCCAGTTCGATAGGATCTTCTGTGTCGGACGCCGCTCCTTTTTTCAGCACCAATTTTCGTGCACGGATCATGTCGCCATCCTTGCCAGACAAACCTACCGCCCGACCGCCGTGCGCGTTGATCAGCGCGACAATATTTTTGTTGACCAGCCCGCCCAGAACCATCTCCACTACATCGATCGTCTCGCTATCGGTTACCCGAAGCCCATCCACAAACTCGCTTTTTTTTCCGATCCGCTCCAGCAATTGACCGATCTGGGGGCCGCCACCGTGGACGACTACCGGATTCATACCCACCAACTTCATCAGTACCACGTCCCGCGCGAAGCCCCTCTTGAGTGACTCATCGGTCATGGCGTTACCACCGTACTTTATGACGATGGTCTGCCCATGAAAGTGCTGTATGTACGGCAGCGCCTCCGCAAGGAGGCTCGCCATCAGCGCGGGATCTTTAACTGAGTTCATTTTTTACACGGTGCCCTCATTCAGGGCCGCAAGTATACCGTTCGTCCCATACCGGACTTAAAACCAACGCCTGGAGAAATACGAGCCGGGTGAAGTCCAGGCCAAAAAAAGGGCCGCTGATGCGGCCCTTTCAGAGGATACGATCTGCTTCAGCTGATCTTTATATCCACTTTTCGCGGCTTGATCTCCGCGGTCTTTGGCAGCGTGAGGTGCAGCACGCCGTCTTCATACCGCGCATCAATCCTGGCCTCATCAATGTCCGAGCCCAGTCTCAACGAACGGACAAATTTTCCGTAATAGCGCTCCTGACGGATGAGTCGACCGTCTTTCTCATCTTTCTTTTCTTCCTTGCGCTCCGCGTTGATCGTCAGCACGCCATCATTTATCGTCACATTGAGGCCATCGCGAGCCACCCCGGGTAACTCCGCTTTCACGAGATACGCGCCCTCGGTCTCGCTCACATCAATCGCTGGCGTTCGGGCCGCCTCCTCACGTCGAACCACTGCCGGAGAGCGGAACCAATTGCCCATCAGATCATCAAAATCACCGAATACGTCCCACCCACGGGATCGCTCCATCGGTCTCACCATATTGTTCATCACATGCTCCTTGATTCAGGATAGCCACCGTAGGTGGCGATTTTTCATGAATAGAAAATGGCGACGATCCCGGCTTTTTCAAGAGTGGCCAAGCGATTATTTTGAGGCGGCGCCCCCCGGTTGCTGGGCGCACTCCAAAAAAATCCGCTGGGTGCAAGTGGCGCAGACCTTGGGATCTAAGGTAGGCAAAATACTTTTTATCGCCTCGCCTTTTGAGAGGTAATCCCCGGCGGGCTGTATCTGCTCCATGTAGCCCCCCTGATTAATGACGTCCCGGGCATTCTCTTTCAATTGATAGAGCGACAGGCTTCCACCGATCGCCCGGCGAGCGCGGGCCTCTTCCACCAGCAGTTCTGCTCCGGCGACATCGACCTGAGCGATACCCTGACTCAAAAGCAGAAGGTGCCTCTGATTGGGATAGTGCTCACGCAACCTCTGAAATATTTCACGCACATAATTGACCGCACCAAAATACAGTGAGTCATCGACTCGAATCATTTTGAGCTGGGGGCATTCCGGTAGACTGGTACTGGTTGAAAACTTGCGTTTCGGCGAGGCCGGATCAGGGGCCCGGCTTAATATTCGTGGCCGGGACGTGCGGCGCAGGTAAAGCAGCAGCGACAGCAACACGCCAAACAGGATCGCCCGCTCCAGATCGACCAGCACCGCACTGCCCA
>JAYNKS010000030.1:0-8717 GCA_038111345.1 Gammaproteobacteria bacterium
CCCCAAACGGCTCGTCCATCAGCAAAAGGTCTGGCTCAACACTTAATGCCCGGGCAATAGACACCCGCTGCTGCATGCCGCCGGACAGTTGCCAAGGGTATTTGTTCTCAAAACCAGTGAGGTTGACCATTTCAAGGTAGCGCGCGGCCCGTTCCTGCTGATCAGCGCGGGGTAGACCCATAATCTCCAGCGGTAGCATCACGTTCTTTCGAACGGTGCGCCACGGATATAGCGCCGGCGCTTGAAAGACATAGCCATACGCCCGCTGACGCCTCGCATCCGCTGGACTGGCCCCATTGATGCGAACATCGCCAGCTGAGTGGGCCTCAAGATCAGCAATCACCCGCAGTAAGGTTGTCTTCCCACAACCCGAGGGTCCAATGAGCGAGATGAATTCTCCTGAACGGATATCCAGGTTGATATCTGAGAGCGCATGCACGGGCCCGTCCGAGGTCGTGAATTCCAGGGACAGATTGTCTACCTGGACGACGATCTCGTTCTGGTCCGTGTCCAAACTCATTTCGATCGCTCCGCTAGGCGCTCACACTAACCGTCACTCCGACCGGCTTTTGCCAACATGGCATGCAGCATGACGTTTGCACCCGCGGTAGACCAGGCCGGCTCAATATCTTCCACTTCGTTGTGACTGATTCCATCGATACACGGAATGAAAACCATGGAGGTGGGGGCGACATGCGCGACAAAACACGCGTCATGGCCAGCACCCGTGACAATTTGTCGGGAGGTGTAGCCATGCAATTTGGCCGCAGCGTCGACTGCCGCCACGCAGGTCTCGTCGAAGTAGACCGGGGCGTAGTAGAAAATTTGCTCCAGATCAAAGGTCAACTGGCTTTGCTCCGCAATCTCTCTTACACCCTCGCGGACGGCCTCGTCCATCTTGGAAAGTACCGCATCATTTGGATGCCGAATATCGATGGTCATGAACACACGTCCCGGAATGACATTGCGCGAGTTCGGATGCACATTCAACATGCCCACCGTCGCGCATGCGAGAGGCGCATTCGCAAGACCAATTTCATTGACCAAATTGACGACTTTTGCCGCACCAAGAAGCGCATCTTTCCGGCGATCCATCGGGGTTGGGCCTGCATGAGACTCGGTACCGACCAGTTCCAACTCGTACCACCGCTGTCCCTGAGCATCCGTCACCACACCTATCTCAATGTCTTCCTCCACCAGAATCGGCCCTTGCTCGATATGGGCTTCAAAATAGGCATGCAGCGGCCGCCCCATCGGCTGATCGCCCGCGTAGCCGATGCGCTCCAACTCCTGCTTCATGGTGAGCCCATCAGCATCGGCCCGAGACAGTCCATATTCAAGATCGTAAATGCCCGCAAATACGCCAGAGGCGACCATTGCCGGTGCAAAACGACTGCCCTCCTCGTTCGTCCAGCATGCCGCCTCCACCGGGTGACGCGTTTGAATGCCATGATCGTTCAACGTGCGGATAACCTCTAAACCGGTCAGCACGCCATAGACCCCATCGAATCGGCCACCGGTGGGCTGGGTGTCAAGATGACTGCCCGCCACCACAGGAGGCAGACTGGGATCCGTCCCGGGCCGTTGGGCAAAAATATTGCCCATCTTGTCGATCGAAATGGTGCATCCCGCTTCTTTACACCAGTCGACAAAAAGATCTCGCGCCTCACGGTCGAGATCCGTCAAGGCAAGTCGGCAGGAGCCTCCTTTCTCGGTGGGCCCGATCTCGGCCATATCCATCAGAGACTTCCAAAGTCGCTCGCCGTTTACCGTGAGTTTCTGATCCACTGTTTGTTTCCCCCTTTTTCGCGTATCCGCCGGCGGTTACCGATGTATTTCCTAGTTGAGCTCGACTAACGGGTCGTAGGTTTCCGGTCGACGATCACGGAAGAACTGCCAGGTGTCTCTCACTTGTCTGACCATGTCCATGTCCATCTCATGGATCAGAAGTTCGTCCTGATCTCCACTGGCCTGAGCTTCTATCTGACCCCTTGGATTAACAAAATAACTGGAACCGTAAAATTCGCCAATATTCCAAGGGGCCTCTGTGCCTACCCGATTGATGGCCGCGATAAACACACCGTTCGCTGCAGCAGAGGCAGGCTGCTCCAACTCCCACAAATATTGTGAGAGTCCAGCCACGGTAGCGGAGGGGTTATAAATGATCTCTGCGCCCCGAAGCGCCAGCGCACGCCAGCCCTCCGGGAAATGTCGGTCGTAGCAGATGTACACACCGATCGTCCCGTAGGCGGTGTGAAAAACTGGCCAGTCTGAAGCGCCCGGTTTAAAGAAGAATTTCTCCCAGAATCCCGCGACCTGCGGCAGATGGGTTTTTCGATACTTGCCGAGATAACTCCCATCGGCATCAATGACGGCGGCGGTGTTGTAATAAACACCCGTCATCTCCTCTTCGTAAATCGGTACGATGATGACCATGTTGTGCTTCTTGGCGTATTCCTGCATCAACGAGACGGTATAGCCGCCCGGAATTGCCTCAGCCGCGGCATACCACTTGGCGTCCTGGCTGGGACAGAAGTACGGCTGAGTAAAAACCTCTTGAAAGCAGAGAATTTGCACACCCTCAGCGCCCGCCCTATCGATCAAAGGCAGGTGTGCGGCTAACATGGCGTCGCGGATCTGCTCCGGGGTATCCCCGGTCGACGCTTTCAAGCTCATTTGAATCAATCCGGATTTCAGCTTACTCATACTCCGCTCCTTTTTTGTCATTCTGCTTTATGTGAAGTTCAGTTAATAACGACAGCCGCCTTGTTCTGCTTTTGGCCCTTTGCAGGTGCGTCGGCTAATCCCAGACCCCGGACTAACGCATCAACCACCGCATCCGTTGCGGCATAAATATCTGAATCGTAGTCCGATGCCCCGGTCACCGCTTTTATCTGCGCTTCGAAATCGGCGTAGGTCTGGGTCACCGCCCAAATCATAAAGAAGGCATGCGCTGGATCAATGTGGGCCATCCGTCCCTCATCCTGCCAGCGTTTGAAGACTTGGCCTTTCTCAGCGACCCACGGCCGCAAATGGCTGACGAGGTGGCCGCCGATAACGGGTGCGCCGGCGATGACCTCCATAGCAAAAAGTCGGGAGGCTTCCGGGTAGTGTCGGGATAAATGTATTTTTCTATTGACGTAGTTTCGGATCGCCTCAGCGGGATTGATATCCACAGCGATGTCGCCCAGTGCATTTAGCCAAAGATCCAGGACGCGCTCGATGACCAGGCGATAGAGCGCTTTTTTGGATTTAAAGTAATAAAGCAGATTTGCTTTAGGTAGTCCCGCCTCTCGAGCAATCTCATCGACCCGGGCGCCGTCATACCCTTTGCGGGAGAAAACCCGAGTGGCCGCCAGCATGATTTCCTCGCGCGGCGCCCTTCGGCTTGGACGGAGCCTGCCGTCTAACAGGGCCTCGGATTTACGTGACCATACGATGGATGGGGTATCCGGCATATGGCGGTCATTTTGGCCCGCTACTGACCAAATGGTCAAATCTGCGGCGGCCCTACATTCTTGCGAATATTAAAGTTTGCTGATCAACCAATCGCACAACGCTTAAGCGGCCAATTTACTGACGTGCAATCCCCGGTGCATGCTCACGCAAAACAAATTTTTGAACTTTCCCGGTTGCGGTCTTGGGTAACTCGTTAACAAACGTCACTTGTTGGGGGGTCTTGAAATGAGCCAGCCGATCCCGCACGTGTTGTTTTAACTCCTCTTCGGATGCGCTCGCATCTGCCTTGAGCACCGTGAATGCGTGAGGGCTTTCGCCCCATTTCTCATGTGGCATACCGACCACGGCCACCTCCTGAACTGCCGGATGAGTCAGTAGGCACCCTTCCAACTCTACGGACGAAATGTTTTCACCGCCACTGATAATCACATCCTTAAATCGATCACGAATTTCAATGTAGCCATCCGGATGAACAACCGCTGCATCTCCGGAGTGAAACCAGCCATCCTTGATGGCAGCATGGGTCGCGTCGGGGTCGTTGTAATAGCCTTTCATCACGACGTTGCCGCGCACCGTGATCTCACCCAGGGATTGGCCATCGGCGGGCACCTCCGCGCCCTGCTCATCCACAACGCGCACTTCCCCTGAACTCACCAGCTCGACCCCTTGTCGGGCCTTGATTTTTGAGCGCGCTTCAACCGACAGGTTCGTATGCTCCGGTCGCATCTCACAGAAGGTGATAAGCGGCGCCGTCTCTGTCAGGCCGTAGACGTGCGTTAACTCCCAGCCGAGCTCTTTTTCGATCATCTCGATAGTGGCAGCGGCCGGTGGTGCGCCCGCAGTGAACAGGCGTACACCCTTTGGCGCGCCCTCCCGAGCGGATTCTGGCGCATTCGCAATGCTGATCAATACGGTGGGCGCGGCACAAAACATACTGATCCGTTCTGACTTAATCAGTCGGTAAATCTCCGCCGGATCCACCTTCCTCAGACACACATGGGTCATGCCGCGCGCCGTGTTGATCCAGGTAAACGTCCAGCCGTTTGCATGGAACATGGGCAGCGTCCACAGATAACGGTCCGCGGGACTCAACGAATGATGCGCGAGCGTACCCATGATATTGATGTAGGCATTGCGGTGAGTGATCATCACGCCCTTTGGGCGGGCGGTGGTGCCGCTGGTGTAGTTGATCGTGATCAGATCGTCTTCCTTTATCGTGACGGGTGAGAAAGCAGCTTCATGCGAAGCGAGTTGCTGCTCGTAATCAATCCAACCAGGCGCTCCATCCTCCAACGCAACAAAGACATCGACTGTCGCCAATCGATCACGGATACCGTCCACCGCCTCCAGGTAGTCCGGGTGAGCACAGACCACCTTTGCCCCGCAATGATTGATGATGTACTCAAAATCATCGGGCTTGAGTCGATAATTGATCGGCACCAGCACCGCCCCAATTTGCGGCACGGCATAATAACCCTCGAGGTGGGAATGGGTGTTTGGAGCGATGTACGCCACACGATCTCCCTGCCGGACGCCCAAAGCCTGAAGCGCCGTTGACCAGCGGTCACAGCGTTCGAGAAACTCGCCGTAGGTAAAACGCGCATCGCCATCCACTACAGCCTCTCGCTCCCGATACAACCGCTTCGCCCGCCGGGCAAACTCCATTGGTGTTAGCGCGATTTCCATTTCAGCTTCACTCCGCCCGACCGGGGTCTTTCTTTGAAGTTAACAATCTTCAGTCAGCTATCCTCGCCTGTCAATTCAACCGCTCCGTTTACGAACAGGCTCAGACCGGCCTAGCCTGACTCCAGTGCTTCTATAATGAAAGGGCCCTACTGGAACTCATACTGAGATGCTTGGCCCGATCTTTCTTATTCTTTTTCTTCAACTCGTCGGCGAGATCATCCAGCGTTATTTCTCGCTCGCGATCCCGGGGCCAGTAATCGGTCTGATTATTTTGCTAACCGTCCTCCTGACGACAAAAAAGAGTCCGTCACCACGTCTATCAGACTTTCGATCTCACTTTGTAAACTTCTGCAATGCGTTGCTAAATCATTTGTCCCTTTTATTCGTACCCATCGGCGTTGGCGTCGTTATGCACCTAGCCCTACTCGAAGCTCAGCTTCTGGGGGTGCTCACAGTAATCCTCCTCGGCACCCTGTCGACAATGATCTTCACCGCCTATGTCTTTTTGAGATTCCGCCGCACCGCCCGCGATGACTGATAGCCAGAAGCTTTACGAAGTATGGGTCTATCTGCAGGCTGAACCCCTGTTCTGGCTAACGCTCACGATAGGCTGTTATCTTGCTGCCGATAAACTTTATCGCGCCTTCAATCTGTTTCCGCTTCTGAATCCAGTTGCGGTCAGCATTATCCTTGTGAGCCTTGCGCTGATCGGCTTCGATATCGAATATCAACGCTATTTTGAGGGCGCCAAATTTATCCATTTTCTGCTCGGACCCGCTACCGTGGCCCTCGCTGTGCCGATCTATTTGAACTGGCCAACAGTGCTCACGGAAAAAAAATCAATCGTAATTGGGGTGATCGGCGGGTCCGTATTTGCGATGCTCATTACCGTATTGCTTGCACTTCTGATGGGTCTGGACACCGTGGCCATCAGAACGCTGCTGCCTCGCAGCGTCACCGCCCCGATCGCGATGGGCATCTCGGAAATGATTGGCGGGATTCCGTCCCTCACTGCCATCATCACCGTTATCACGGGTATCGTGGGCGCCGCCCTTGGGGCCTTTGCCTTCGATCTGCTCAAAATTAAGGATATGGCTGCCCGGGGCTTTGCTTTTGGCCTCGCCAGTCACGGAATCGGTACCGCACGAGCCATTACACGCGACCGCACCGCCGGAGTGTTCGCAGCAACCGCGATGGGACTTAACGGTATCGTGACAGCCGTGCTGGTCTCGCTGATCGCCCACCTGCTGTTACGTTAGCCGTTACGAATACCTCTTTTCGGTCAGGCGCTCAAGAACGCGCTCAGTGACCGAAGCACCTCAGAGGGTGACTCCTCCGCAAGAAAATGCCCGCAGGGCAAGGCCTCTCCTGAAACGTCGTTGGCGTAGTCGCGCCATACGTTAACGACGTCATAGGTGCGATGCACAAAACCTTTGTTACCCCAGAGAGCGAGAAGCGGAGCGGTGACTCGCTTATGTCTATCTCTGCGGTCGTGCACGAGATCAATACTCGCCGCCGCGCGATAATCCTCGCAGGTCGCATGAATCGTCTCAGGCTGGCGAAAACACGCAAGATATTCTTCCAGGGCTTCGGGAGCGAAGATCGCTTCGGGTGCACTCCACTGGGCCAGTTTCGAACGAAGATAATAGTCCGGGTCAGCCCCAATCATGCGCTCGGGCAGGCCGTTGCCCTGAATCAAAAAAAACCAGTGGTAATAGCCGGTGGCAAACGACTGATCGGTGTGATCGAACATATGGAGCGTGGGGACGATATCCATTACGCATAACCGCTCGATAGACTCAGGGTAATCGAGGGCAAGTCGATGAGCCACCCTTGCGCCTCGATCGTGCCCGGCCACCATGAATCGCTCGTGGCCCAGCGCACGCATGATTTCAACAACATCTCTGGCCATGGCCTGCTTGGAATACGGGCTGTGGCTATCATTCGATAGCGGTTTGTCGCTCCTTCCATACCCTCTAAGGTCCGGGCAAATTACCCGATAGCGCTCGCTCAATGCGGGCGCCACCCGGTGCCACATGGCGCCGGTCTGAGGAAAACCATGCAGAAGCACCAAAGGCTTTCCCTCGCCCCGGTGGCGAATGAAGAGCTCTGCGCCCGATGTTTTGATACGTTCCGCCCTGAACTCAAAAAGCATGACGATTTTGATTTCCCTGAAACCTTAAGGGATATATTACCCCCCTTCATCAACCTCGGGAATTTGAGGATTCAATATGAAACGTTTATTTCGGCTAGCCCTCCTCGCTCTTTCGGCCGGCCCTCTCGTCTGCCTTGCCGCTGGAACAACGGTCACCTACAAGGTGGATGGCGCCAGTTACGAAGGCTTTTATATCTCGCCCAGCGCGAACGCCCCTCTGGTGATACTGGTCCATGATTGGGATGGCCTGAATGACTATGAAATCAAACGCTCCGAGATGCTGGCGGCTATGGGGTACGCCGTGTTCGCAGCGGATCTTTTCGGTGCCGGGGTGAAACCCACCGAGATGGATCACATGAAGGCCCTAACCGGTGCCCTATATAAGGATCGAGGCAAAATGCGTGCGCTCATGCAAGGCGCCGTTGATGCCGCTAAGGCTCAGGGAGCGAACACGTCAAATGCAGTGGCTGCTGGCTACTGCTTTGGCGGCGCCGTGGTGCTTGAGTTTGCCCGCGCGGGAGCAGACCTGAAGGGATTCACCACATTCCATGGTGGTCTCAAGACGCCTGATGGACAAGACTACAGTCAGGCAAAAGGCCGTTATCTCATCCTGCACGGCAGCGCAGACACCGCTATTCCCATGGAACAGTTTGCCCGACTCGCCACTGAGCTTGAAGCGGCCAACCTCAATCACGAAATGATCACCTATAGCGGCGCGCCGCATGCCTTCACGGTTTTCGGCTCGAAACGGTACCGGGAAGACGCCGACAACAAATCCTGGGCGCAGTTTAGCGAGTTTCTGTCCGCCACCTTGAACTAAACACGATCGGGACAGCCAAAACGCAAAGATCCCCAACAAGCGGATAGCGAGCGGCGGTCCCTACGAAAACAAAAACCCCGGGTTGTCCCGGGGTTTTTCATCCACCGCTCTGGTTCCGACGGTTAACGCTGTTCTACTGCTTTTTGAAAAACGCGCTGTAGACGCTGCTTGCCATAGTCAAAAAACCCGCCACAATCAGAACGCCGGCGATCGGTCGCCCGAAGAATCCGGTCCACTCAAAGTGCAGCATCTGCATGGCCTGAGCGAAAGTCTGCTCGCCAATCTTTCCCAGAATCAGTCCGAGGACGATTCCTGCGACGGAGTAGCCTGATCGGCGCAGAAAAAATCCCGCCACGCCGGCGATAAACATCACGACGACATCAATAACCAAACCGCGCACGGCGTATGCCCCCACAGTAGCAAGCAATAAAATAAGCGGCGCCAAAAACTGAAACGGTATCTTGAGAAGATTGATGATCGTTTTGGTTTCAAGAAAGCCGACAAGCAAGATCGAGAGGTTGGCAAAAAACATCGCCGCAAACACGACCCAAACGAGATCCGGACTATTGAGAAACACGAGCGGACCGGGCTCCATGT
>JAYNKS010000030.1:8742-12820 GCA_038111345.1 Gammaproteobacteria bacterium
ACACCCACCATCATGGCTGTCAACGCACCACCCGGCAGGCCCAGCGCGAGAAGCGGAATCATCGCAGCGCCTGTTGCCGCATTGTTGGCGGTCTCGGAGGAAATGACGCCCTCGAGCTTGCCTTTGCCGAATGCCTTTTTATCTTTGGACCACCGCACGGCCTCGTTGTATCCCATGAACGCGGCAAGCGTCGCACCAATGCCAGGCAAAATGCCGCAGAAGAACCCGATAAAAATCGAGCGAATCACGGCGAACTTATGCGCCAGCAACTCAGCAAGGCTGGGAAAATTGACACTGAGCTTGGGCGCTGTGTAAGAGCCGGTGGCCTTTTTCTCTGCCTGCACAAAAATCTCAGAGACGGCAAAAAAACCGAGGATCGTGGGAATGAAGTGGATACCCGCCAATAAATAAGGCATTCCAAAATCAAATCGCGGGATACCACCCACCGGATCCATCCCGACCACGGCGATCATTAATCCAATCAGAATCGACAGCCACCCCTTCCAGAGCGTCTTCGCTCCCACAGTTGCGGCGACCGCGAGACCAAAAAAGACCAACGCAAAAATCTCCGGTGGACCAAACGCCGAAATGGCCCAGTTCGCAATCGGCGCCGTGGCAATCATCATGACTACCGCGGACACCGTGCCGCCAATCGCGGAACACATGACGGCGGCTCCAACCGCCTTGCCGGCCTGCCCATTTTTGGTCATCGCATAGCCATCGAAAGCGGTAGGCGCGTTTTCTGGTGCTCCCGGAATGTTGAACAGAATCGCGGTAATCGCGCCGCCATACACTCCCGTACAGTAAATGACCGAGAACAGCATGATCCCGTGCTCTGCTGACAAGTGGGCCGTAAACGGCAACAGAATTGCGGCAAGCGTAAGCATGCTCACTCCGGGAATCGCCCCAAACAACATTCCGCCAATGACCCCTCCCAGGAAAATCAGGATTCCCATGGGATCACTGAACAACGCGATCGTACCGTTTAAAAAATTGGCGAATGTGTCCATGATTCTCTGTGACCTTCTTTACTGGAGCACTGTAACCAACCAGTTACTGAATTCGTAAAAGGGCGTGAGATTACCCGTCGGCAGGCCCACGTACAAAATACTGACGAACATCATCAGGAGTACTCCCATAATCAACGCGATGGTCAGCGCAATCCACTGGGGGCGCCGCTCTCCCATAAGGAGAGTCACACCAATGATGAACAACGGAGCCATTGCATAAAACCCCATATCCTCAAGAAGTGCCGCGAAGAAAATAGGTAGAGCAAGCATGCCCCCGACATGATTGCCACGCATCGACAACAGGTACAGCACCAGCATCAGCGGCGCCACGATCAGCTTTACGAGATGAATGCCTGCTTTATCGAGCGGCACGACAAGACCCACCAGGTCAGGTGCGCGCATATAGACGAAGGGGATGACCAGTAGCCAACAGGTTGAGGCGTACCAGTTCAGCGAAGAATGGCCAGCGGCGCGCGCTGCTTCTTCAGAGCCATCATCGGTCGCCGCACCAAGCGAGCCAGTAGCTCGATCACCGGCATAGTACTGATACAGAAGTTGCCCCACGGCGGCGATCGCCATGAGCAAAATCAGGGCGCGAGGCCATCCCGCGGCGCCGAATTTATAAATCTCGATGCTCTTGTTGAAAGCAAATGACTCAACATAAAGAAAGCCCGCCAATACAAGCCAGAAAGCGGTCTCAATGATGTGTCCAGGCCGAAGTTTGCCCATACGCCATTCGCCTCTCGATTTAAATGAAAAGAGCCCAGCCCGATATCGGCACGACGACCGGATCGGACTGGGCGTGACGCTTCAGAACAGCAAGATTAACTTGCCGCCTCTATTTCACCTCTAGACCAAGCTCCTTGTAGACATCCCGGTACTGCTGGATGGTAGCGGTGATGAGCTTTTGGCCGCCCGCGGTATCACGATAGCTGTCGATCAGGTTCATGTATTTCTTTTCGTTATAGGCCTGATAGCTCGGGACACAGAAGGATTTCTGAAAGGCCCACTGCAACCACTTCACACGATCTGCCGGCGCATCTTTATGCACATAAAAACCCCGGAATCGCAGCAGCGGCTCAAATTTGAATCCGGCGTCCGTAAGGCTCGGCACATCAGCGAAGGCGCTCGGGCGCTCATGCAACAGGGTCAAGATCGGCTTGAAAGTGCCCGCATCGAGGAACTTGCGCACGTCGCCCGGCTGCTCGAACAGCGCGTCCACCTGACCGCCAGCAAGCGCGCCGTAGCGAGGCGCTCCCTTGTCGAAAGAGATTTGCTGAATCTCCATACCGGTCGCATCCGTCAGGTACTTCATGTTGATGCGCTCCATGGACCCCTCTTTCGACACGTTGGCAATCGTTGCCTTGCCGTCTTGAGCCTTAACCCAGGCGACAAACGAGTCCCAGTCGGTATATCGGTCTTCGTTCGTCCGAATGTAGATCTGCGAGAAGGTAATCTGGGAGATCACCAGCGGAATAAGATCGGTAGCCGGGTTTGGTTTAGAGGAGTCAAGCGCATGGGCGCTGGATGCGTCGTCAATATGCTCTAGCACCGTATAACCATCGGTCGGCATCGCCATATAAGCCGTCATACCAACCGTGCCCGATCCGCCGGGCTTATGATCGCGGTTGATTGCAACACCGGTAAGCTCGGTCACCGCAGTGGCCATGGCCTGGGCCACCTGGCCTGAGCCCCCTGCCGGCCCATAAGGGACGATCATGCCCAGCGCCCGGGCTGGAAACCCATCGGGTTTATCCATCGATCCCGGCATCCCATCGGTCACACAGGCGGCAAACGCGGTGCTGGCCGACAACGTCACGGCGGCCAGAACGGACCCGGTCGAGGCAACTAACTTCTTGTAATTCATTACATCCTCCTCTTTCTATTTTTAGGCGGTCTTTCAAATAAAAACCGCAAAAATACTATCCCACCCCATAGGGGGTGTCAAAAGATTTGCTCGCCTAACTGAAGGCCCGAAACAGCATAGTGCCTCCAGAAACCAGTAAAACTACTAAAACCATCCGACTGAATCGCTCGTCGCTCACCCTGCTTCGGAGTTTCTCCCCCAGGATCAATCCTGCGACAACCGGCAGAGTCGCTGCCGTGGACAAGACGGTCAGCTCCAAATCCAGCACACCAAATCCGATCAGAAGCATCGCCCAGGGCACCACGCAAGCGATGTACAAAAAACTAATTGACGCGACAAACCGCTCTTTATTCAGCCCCGGAAGCGAAACCAGATAGATGATCAGCATCGGTCCAAACATGGACGACAGCCCGCCGACGAGTCCGCTAGCGAGACCGAAAAACATACCGGCCGGTTTTTCCGCCCGGGTAGAAATCTGAAACTTGTAACTGGATCCTTGAAGAATTGTGAACGCAATGACCAGAAGACCAACCACCAGCAGGAGTGTCCGATCGTCTATATTCGCCAGAATAAATACGCCCCCTAAGGTTCCGGCGAGGATGGCCAAAAACATCGGCCAGAACCGTGACACAACCGTTGCCACCTCCTTCGCACGCGTGGCCTGCCAGACGTTGGCCACAACAACAGGAATGGCCATCAACACCACCGCCGTCTGGGCAGGAACCACCAACGCCATCAACGGCACAGTAAGAAGAGGCGTCCCCACGCCGAGTGTGCCTTTAATGAGGCCTCCGCAGAAAAGCGCGAAACCGCACCAGACAATGATCCACATGTCCAGTTCGGGCAATCCCATTATCTGACTGTCATTGAGTGAGGATCAGTCCAGCGCCTCGGCAAGCACCCGAACCACGTGTTGTGGTTTCTTGTCCGACAGATCTCGAATTTGATGTCGACAGCTAAAGCCATCTGCGACTACGCAATCATTTTGTCCGGTTTGCCGCAGGGTGGGCAACAAACTGAGCTCAGCCATCTCCACAGAGGCCGACTGCGTTTCCTGTTGATACCCGAAACTGCCAGCCATACCGCAGCAGCTGGAGGCAATGTTTCTCACTTTTGCCCCCGGAAGACTCTCCAGCACCTTATTTACCGGGCTAAGCGCATCGAAAGCCTTTTGATGGCAATGCCCATGTAGCCAAAACGT
>JAYNKS010000031.1:0-10074 GCA_038111345.1 Gammaproteobacteria bacterium
AAGCGTGCCCACCTAAAGGCGAGATTCTGTCGCGAGACCCAAGGGGGGAGTTCGCACTAATCCTCCAAACCAAATCCTGCACCAGCTGATGTCTGGCGCAAAAAGGGTTATATGGGTCGGAGGTGCGCTGATTCTTTAGAGCCGATAATGAACCCGTTTTATTTGAGCCGCAGTTAAAACACTAGCGGCTCAAAGCAATTCCGGTAGGTAACTCCGAAATTCTCGCGAGTCTGTCTTCAGAGAAAATATGCCGATCGTTTAAATACGATCGCAGCATATCCATCTGGTCAACGCCCCAGAAACGATACCCGTCGATTACCATGGTTGGAACGCCGTACACGCCGTCTTTGATCGCCTGATCTGTGTTCCGGCGCAGGGCGTCTTTAACGGGTTGGGCGCCGAGCTGCTGGCGTATGTCGGTTATTCCTAACGCTCCTCCCAGAAGACTGACGGTTTGTTCTGACTGTGGATCCGGGCATGTGGTCCATAAATGATCAAAGATCTGGGCTATCGACTCTCGTTTGGCGCCTAAGGCAATCGACAGTCGAAGATAGGGCAGGGGGTTGAAGGGATGAACCTGCGGCATCTGAAACGCAATATCATTTGCATCGGCATACCACTGACAGAAACGATAGGTGTCCACGCGCTTCGTAGGGAGTTCGGCCGGCCCCTTATGCCCCCAGTAGCCGAGAAGGCCGGCGAACAGAATGGGTACGAACTCAAATTCGACTTCTTTGTCGATCAGGTGAAGTTGCTTGAACTGGAGGTATGCAAAAGGAGAAATAAAGTCAAAGTACCAGCGCGCTTTTTGAATCATCTGGGTCGGTTCCGGTGGGAGGATCTGGGCGGTCTATCAGGCAAAATATAGCCTAGGAGAACGCTTTGAAACGTCATTATCTATTTGCTATCGTGGCACCGCTTTTCTGGAGCATCGCGGGCGTGGTGATTAAATCACTGGAGGTCGCTACCGAATGGCAAATTAATTTCTACCGATGCGGCTCACTTGCCTTATTTGTAGCCTTAGTCATCTTATTTCGTTATCGTCGGTCGAGCTGGTTGGTGGTGCGCGCAGGGGGTGCAAAAGCCTGGTTCGCGGGCTTACTTTTGAGCGGGGCAATGGTGTGTAACGTGGTCGCGCTGAGATACACCACAGTGGCTGTTGCGGTTTTCGTGATGGCTGCAGCGCCGGTTTTTGCTGCGTTGCTCGCAAAGATATTTCTGGGCGAACAAACAGACCGGCGGGTCTGGGCAAGCATTGGCCTGGCGTTCATAGGAATCGCGGTGATGGTGGGTAGTCGACTTCAGGTGGGCGACGCCGTGGGCGTTGCGGTGGCGTCTTTGGGTATCGTGTTCTTCGGTGCCTACACGGTGACCCTGAGAGTGGGCAAACACCTGGACATGACGCCGGCCGTGTTGTACGGGGGGCTTATCGGCGCCACCGTCGGAGGGATGATGAGCCTTGTAACGGGCGCGGGTCTATGGATCCCGCTCTCCGAAGTGCTCTGGTGTTCCATGTTGGGCGTGGTGCAACTGGGTTTGGGCAGCGTTCTTTTTGCCCTAGCGGCCCAGTCGGTGCCTGCCGTTCAACTGACCCTTTTCTCTCTGGGCGAGCCGGTTCTGGCTCCGCTTTGGGTGTTTTTTGTTTTTGGGGAAGTGCCCACCTGGGCCACTCTCTTGGGCGGCGCTGTATTGTTCAGCGCTTTGGGGCTTCAGATTTCAGCAAGGCGCTCAGTGGATTAGAGTTTCAGACCCGCGCTGTGGCGCGTTTGACCCAAAGATGCAGAAATATCGCTGCCGCGATGCCCGAAGCGCTGAACAGCATGCACATGACGAGAATCTGATACCGGGCCGCGATCAGAGGCGAAACCCCTGAGAGCACCTGACCGGTCATCATTCCGGGCAGTGAGACTAGGCCCACGGCCATGAGCGAATTGACCAGCGGGATCATGGCAGTTTGCAGGGCCGTAAAGCGAGCCTCTGACGGCTTCATTCCCCGATCCCTCTCGGACTCGAAACGCTCCGCGGCAAGGCTCACCGAATTCATGGCATTGGAGAAGATCATACCGGCAAGCGGGATCACGTATCGGGGTTCATACCAAGGGTCAACGCCAATCACCCACTGTGTCGCAAGGTAGAGGACCGGCAGGCCGCCGAGGACGATCGCGGAAAAGGATATGAGGTAAATACGATACCCCGATCGCTCAAGCGGCCGTAGCGCAATCCCGCTCGCCGCCGAGATCATGATAAATAAGACTACCGAGACCAGGATCGGACTATCGGTCTCGAACAGGAAAACCAGAACGTAGCCGACAGCGAGGAGTTGCGCGAGCATGCGCACGATACCCTGCAGGGTAGACCGGGGAGAAATGGACCATCGCCACTGAATGAAGATGACGGCGGCGACGGGGATCAAGATCAGCGCCAGCCTCGACAGCGATATGGGCTCTACGACCGATCCCATTTCCAGGGCCCTGTCGGCTTTTTAGAGGACGGCTATAGAGGTGAAGCCGATAGCTACCGCTTCAGCTAGGCCTTCTTTTTAGGAATCGTGCGCAGATTGAGATCTTCAATCAGGGTGGCACAGTATTGAGACACTTCCTTTTTTGTGCCCTGCCGATACCCGGTCACAGAAGAGACGGAGTTGGCCACGACGTATCGATAGCAGGTCCCGTCCGATCCACCGCTGGGTAGTTCGGATTTCTCGATCGTTACCACGTTGTAACAGAGGTGCGCAAAATCTTCTTTGTTGAGGACTGGATCGGCTTTTTTCATGGACGTCCCGGGCGGGGTGATTCGGTGACAGTGATAAGCGGGGGGGGCGGCCAGTAGCCCCGGTGCTTCCAACCGGGGGGCGGGTTTTTAACTGGGTTGGCTTATTTGGCCCCTTGGTGCGGGCATCTTCCCGCGTTAACCAGACGGGTTAAGCGAAAAGCGACTCCGAAGCCAGACCGCTCAGCGATTGGCTTTGTGAATTGCGCGCCGGGCTGTACCCAGCGCCGCTTCATGAACCGCCTCTGACAAGGTCGGGTGTGCATGGACGGTTCGCGCAAGGTCTTCAGCGCTTGCCTCCATCGCCATGGCAAACGTGGCCTCGTTAATAAGTTCGGAGGTGTGCGGGCCGATCATGTGAACCCCCAAAATTCGATCCGTCTGTCCGTGAGAGAGGATTTTAACAAAGCCGATTGTGTCTCCTACTGCCTTAGCCCGGCCGGAGGCGGCGAAGGGAAAGATTCCTGAATTAAAAGGTGTCTGACTTGATTTGAGGTCGGACTCCGACGCACCCACCCAAGCAATCTCAGGGTGGGTGTAGATCACCCAGGGAATGTAGTCATGATCAATATGCCCGGATCCTGATGCAATCTGTTCAGCGACAGCCACACCTTCTTCTGAAGCCTTATGCGCGAGCATTGGTCCGCGCACTAAATCTCCAATGGCCCAAACCCCCGCTACCGCGGTGGCGCCGGACGCATCAACAGGAACAAAGCCTTTATCGTCCACTTGGACCCCGCAAGCGTCATCCAGAAGCCCATCGCTGCACGGACGTCTGCCCACTGCTACAACCAGTCGCTCCACCTCAAGTGACTCCGCGCCGTCTGGCGTCTCATAGTGAATATGACAGCCTTTAACGGTGGTCTCGACGCGGCTCACTTTGCAGCCTAGCCGAATATCAAGCCCCTGATGGCCGAACTGCTTTTTTGCCTCCCGGGCGATCATCGGGTCCGCACCGGGGAGCAGCGCATCCTGCGCCTCGAGAATGGTTACGGATGCGCCGAGTCGCCGCCAGACACTCCCGAGCTCGAGCCCAATGACACCAGCGCCGATAATGCCCAGCGTCTTGGGCACCTCCGAGAATTCGAGCGCACCTGAGGAGTCAAAGATTCGCGTGTTGTCGATTTCCATACCGGGCAGTGACACAGGTACGGATCCTGAGGCGAGAATCACGTGGCGCGCGGAAAGATCCTGATCAGTCCCGTCATGTAGCGTGACGCGAACATGGCCTGCTTTCATCAGCTGGCCATGACCGCCAATGAATGTAATCTTGTTGGCTTTAAAAAGAGCAGCAATGCCACCGGTGAGTTCAGAAACGATCTGGCGTTTTCTGGCCTGCATCTTCTCGATGTTGATGACGACGGTCCCGGTTTCAATACCGTGCGAGTCGGCCTGGTGACTGATGGCCTCAAAACGCTCAGAGGACTCAAGCAGGGCCTTCGAAGGAATGCAGCCGACGTTTAAACAGGTTCCGCCCAGCGAGGGCGCGTCGTCTTGTGCGGTCCAGCGGTCTACACATGCGGTTTTTAACCCGAGCTGCGCGCAGCGGATCGCCGCCACGTACCCGCCTGGGCCGGCTCCAATAACAATGACATCAAAGGTGGTTTCGTTCACGCTGATTCAGGGCAAGAGGAAGACGGCAAAAAACAGAACGTGGTGTTCAGACCTCAAGTAAGAGTCGGGCAGGGTCCTCAAGCGCCTCTTTGACTGATACCAGAAATGAGACCGCGTCTGCGCCATCGATAATCCGATGATCATAGGACAGGGCGAGATACATCATCGGTCGTATGACCACCTGCCCGTCGAGCGCAATGGGACGATCCTGGATTTTATGCATACCAAGGATCGCGCTTTGAGGCGGATTCAAAATGGGCGTTGAGAGCATCGACCCAAAGACGCCGCCGTTCGTAATGGTAAAGGTGCCGCCGGTTAAATCGTCCATGGTTAGCGCCCCTTGCCGGGCCCGGTCGCCAAAATCGGATATGGCAAGCTCGATCTGCGAAAGACCCTGCTTTTCAGCGTCACGCAGAACCGGCACCACCAGCCCCCGCGGTGAGGAAACGGCGATACCAATGTCGTAAAACCTGTGAAAGAGGATGTCGTTTCCATCCACTGAGGCATTAATGATCGGAAAACGCTTGAGCGCCTCCGCGCAGGCCTTCACAAAAAACGACATGAAACCTAGTCGTACCCCGTGTGCTTTTTCGAAAGCGTCACGGTAACGCGCACGTAGCGCCTTCACCTCATAAAGATCCACCTCGTTGAAGGTGGTCAGGATAGCTGACTCCTGTTGGGCATTGAGCAAGCGCGAGGCGATGGTTTTCCGCAACCGGGACATGGGCTCGCGATGCGTCTCGCGAGAGGTCGAGCCAGTCGCTGGAGCCGGCCGATCGTTTGGATGGGACAGCACGTCCTCTTTTAGGATTCTGCCCGCCCGACCTGATCCCTGAACGGTAGCAAGGTCAACACCACGCTCGCGTGCGACTTGCTTTGCAGCGGGACCTGATGGCGAGATCGCTGCCGGTTTTTCATGGGCTGGCGGTGCAGACGTCGATGCGCCTGCAGGCACGGAAGGTTCAACAACGGGATCTTCTTTGGCGATCTCGGCACCTTCGCTAGCATCCTGTGTGTCGGCCGATTCGTCGTTGGCTGCAACGCCTTCTTCAAATAGGGCAATGACGTCGTTAGCGAGCACCGTATCGCCCTCGCTTCGGAGGATTTTGGTTATCACGCCATCTTTTGGCGCGGGCACTTCCAGGACCACTTTTTCGGTCTCGATATCCACCATGTTTTCATCCCGGCGTACGTGTTGACCGACCTGGACGTGCCAGCGCAACATCGTCGCATCAGCGACCGATTCTGGAAGCAGGGGTACTTTTATCTCAACCGACACGACCTATTCTCCTACCGCTTTCGCCTTTAGGTTTGTTTCTGGCCCCAGCGCCTGACTGACTACCAGGGCTTGCTGCTCGACGTGTTTCTGGTGAGACCCAACGGCAGGAGAGGCAGACGCTTCGCGGCTAACGTATTCGAGCTGCTGATCCGGTTGGATTGCTCGACTCAGATGGTTTTGAATTCGATGCCACGACCCCTGATTACGGGGCTCTTCCTGACACCAGACGATCGTTTTGCATTTCGTAAAGGTGCCGAGCTCTGCATCAAGCGCTTCTTCTGGGAACGGATAGAGTTGCTCAATCCGGATAATCGCGGTGTTGGTTTGCCCCCGGCGCGAGCGCTCCTCAACCAGATCAAAATAGACCTTGCCGCTGCACAGAATCACCCGGTCGACCTGACTGGAATGGGTAATATCGGCGTCGGCCAGAACAGGCTGGAATGCCCCTTCGGAAAGCTCACGGACTGGCGAGACGGCCAGTTTGTGCCTGAGCAAACTCTTTGGGGTCATGACGATCAACGGGCGGCGGAGTGGACGAATCATCTGTCGACGCAACAGATGAAAGAACTGCGCAGGGGTGGTCGGCATACACACCTGCATGTTGTCATCGCTACACAGCTGGAGAAAACGCTCAAGCCGTGCTGAAGAATGCTCGGGACCCTGACCCTCCAGCCCGTGAGGAAGAAGCATAGTGAGGCCGCACAGGCGTTGCCATTTTGCTTCTCCACTGCTGATGAATTGGTCGATGACCACCTGAGCGCCGTTGGCAAAGTCACCAAACTGCGCTTCCCATATGGTGAGTGTGCGAGGCTCGGTCGTTGCGTAACCGTACTCAAATCCCAGCACTGCCTCCTCCGAGAGGAGTGAGTCAATAATCAGGAATTTTGAAGGGTCATCACCAATCTGACGCAGGGGCACAAAAGGCTGGCGTTTGGCCTGGTTTTTAAGAACCGCGTGGCGGTGTGAGAAGGTTCCCCGGCCCACATCCTGACCTGACATCCGCACCGAATATCCGTCTTCAACGAGGGACGCATAGGCCATGGTCTCTGCGAAACCCCAATCCATTGGCAGCTCGCCGCTCGCCATTTTGGTTCGGTCTGACAGGATTCGAGCAACGCGTGGATGCGCTTCAAAATCAGTCGGGAGACTAACGAGCGTCTCGTTCAGTTGCTGCACCCGATCCAGAGCAATAGCCGTGTCGGCGGCATCGGTCCACTTGGCATCAACGTAAGGAGACCAGTCGACGAGATACAGGGACTTGTCTGGATCATGAGCGGGTGGGTGCACGACACGACCCTCGTCCATTGCTTCCCTATATTCATTAACCAGACTGTCAGCATCGGTCTCGCTTATGACACCTTCTTTCACCAGTCGCTCTGCGTAGCGTTGCCGAGTGGTGGGCATGTTTCGAATCACCCGATACATAGCCGGTTGCGTGATCGAGGGCTCATCGGCCTCGTTATGGCCAAGGCGCCGGTAGCAGATAATGTCCACAACCACATCTTTGTGGAAAGTCATCCGGAATTCGTGCGCCAGCGATGTCGCGAACACTACCGCGTCCGGGTCGTCGCCGTTTACATGAAAAATTGGCGCCTGAACCATCTTCGCAATTTCGGTGCAATAAGGGGTCGAGCGGGCATCCAGAGGATTTCGTGTGGTAAAGCCAATCTGGTTGTTTACTACCAGATGAATCGTGCCGCCGGTCGAAAAACCGCGGGTGTTGGACATATTCAGTGTTTCCATGACCACGCCTTGCCCTGCGAAGGCTGCGTCGCCGTGAATCAAAATAGGGACGACCAGGTTTTTATCCTCGTCGCCTCGACGGTCCTGACGGGCACGCACCGACCCTTCGACGACGGGATCGATGATCTCAAGGTGTGACGGATTGAACGCCAGTGCCACGTGGACGACACCCCCAGGCGTGTTGATATCTGCAGAGAACCCCTGGTGATATTTGACGTCGCCCGTGTTGAGTTCGGCATCGACCGTTTTTGCTTTACCTTCAAACTCGCTGAACAGCTCACCGGGTGATTTGCCCAGGATGTTCACGAGCACATTCAAGCGACCTCGGTGGGCCATTCCAATCACGATTTCTTTGACGCCCACGCTTCCGCATTGCTGAATGAGTTCCTGCATCGCCGGAATAAGGGCTTCGCCCCCTTCAAGAGAGAAGCGCTTTTGTCCCACAAAGCGAGTATGCAGATATCGTTCCAGACCCTCTGCCGCTGTGAGTCGCTGGAGCACGTGCTTGCGAAAATCAGCCGAGGGCGCCGGGCGCACTGGTTGTGTTTCCAGACGTTCCTGCAGCCACCGCTTCTCGGCGGTGTTGGTGATGTGCATGTACTCGATACCAATCGGGCCGCAGTAGACTGCTTCGCAGAGGTCGCGAATGCGCCGAAGCGGCATCCGGGTGTCGCCAAACGCCAGGGAACCGGCATCGTAAACATGGTCCAGATCGCTCTCATCAAGGCCTTGAAACGCCAGATCGAAATCCTCTGGAGCCTCAGGATTCATGATGCCGAGTGGGTCGGTTTGGGACACGCTATGCCCACGGGTACGGTAGGCATTTATCAGACGCAGAACCGCCCCCTGCTTGCGCTCGCGGTCGTTCTGAGCACTGACCGTCGTCGCGCTCCGGTCGCTTGAAAACGGTAGGTCCGAGGCCTCCGGAAGCGTACTAAAAAGGCTTCTCCACTCCGGAGGTATAGAGCTGGGATCGCGCTCGAACTGCTCGAATTGCGCCTCCAAATAGGCGCGGCTTTCCGCTGACAGGGTCGCGAGAGAGAGGTTCTGGTCTGAACCGTTTTTAGTGCTCATTCAGCGCGGTGCGGAGCAATGATCAGTTGAGGAGTTTGATCCAAAGAACGAGCGAGATTATAACGCAACGGCCCGTGACCGCGCCGTCCAATTACCTCGCGACCAAGCGCTCAGCCTCGCGTCTGGCGAGGAGGGTATCGGGTTAGCGGGAGCCCGTGTGGCCGAAGCCGCCCGATGCGCGTTCGGTCTCTTCAAAGGTGTCAACTACCTCAAACGTGGCCTGGACTACGGGCACCAGAACCATTTGCGCGATTCGATCCCCCGGGGTGATCTCAAAGGTCTTGGCGCCTCGATTCCAGCAGGAGATCATGATCTCGCCCTGGTAGTCACTGTCAATAAGCCCGACGAGATTCCCCAGAACGATTCCCTGCTTGTGGCCAAGACCGGAACGGGGCAGGAGTACGGCAGCGAGGCCGGGGTTGCCGATGTGCATAGCGATGCCGCTGGGAATCAGCTGACAATCCCCTGGCGCGAGCATCAGCGGTTCGCTCAGGCAGGCCACGAGGTCGATACCGGCCGAGCCAGCGGTGGCGTAGCCCGGAAAGGTAAATTCCTTCCCAAGCCTGTTGTCGAGAATTTTAAGTTTTATGCTGTTCATGATACTTCTTGGCGATGGTTTCAATGAGGTCGATCGCCAACTGGGTCTTCGATTTGCGCCCGAGGTCGATTTCCCCGTTCTGGTCAATCAGGATGAGTTGATTTTCATCACTTCCGAACGGATTGAGCGCCTCCCCAACCTGATTGACCGCAATCAAATCAAGGCCTTTATTTCGTCTTTTGTCTCTCGCATGTTCGATGGGCTGATCGGTTTCGGCGGCGAAACCTACGGTGAACGGTCTCGGACTTTGGGCTGCCACCCAGGAGAGTATGTCGGGGTTTTTCACAAGTTCAAGCGTGAGACGGTCATCATTCTTTTTTATTTTTGAGGTTTGCACTGTCTGGGGTCGGTAGTCTGCGACGGCCGCTACGCCGATAAAAATATCGCAGGGGCTGTGAGCCATTTGTACTGCCTCAAACATCTCCTCGGCTGAGCGTACCGATGACAGACGCGCCCTTTTAGGCGGCGTGAGCGCGGTCGGACCGCTAATCAGGTGGACGTTCGCGCCAGCCGCCGCAGCGGCTGAGGCCACCGCATACCCCATCTTGCCCGAGCTGTGATTGGATAGCCCGCGGACCGGGTCGAGCGCTTCCCAGGTGGGGCCGGCAGTGATAACCACGTTCAGTCCCTGCATCGACCCTGAGGCGGTTTGAGCCAGCAGCGCGTTTAGAACGTCGTGCGGTTCCATCATGCGACCGGGGCCGACATCGCCACAGGCCTGCTCACCGATAGTTGGCCCGAGGATCATGATCCCGTCTGCTTGAAGGGTAGTCACGTTTCGCTGAGTAGCGGGCTTTTGCCACATCGCCTGGTTCATTGCGGGGGCCAGGAACACCGGCGCGGAGGTAGCCAGACAAACGGTGCTCAAAAGATCGCTCGCCATCCCGTTCGCTAATTTGGCGATAAAGTCAGCGCTGGTTGGGGCCACCAGCACAAGATCCGCCCATCGCCCGAGCTCAATGTGACCCATTCCGGCCTCTGCCGCTGGGTCGAGAAG
>JAYNKS010000031.1:10084-12052 GCA_038111345.1 Gammaproteobacteria bacterium
CGGAGAAATAACAGACTTTGCGGCGTCGGTCATCACGACGTGTACCAACGCCCCCTCGTCCTTCAATCGTCGAGCCAGTTCAGCCGCCTTGTAGGCGGCAATACCCCCGGTAATTCCGAGGATAATATGCTGATCGCGGAGTAGAGACATGATCGCGAAGTCTACCGTCACCCTCTCAGCAAGGGGGGAACGTCGTTTTTACGGGGTGGTGCCTTACGGTCGAAATTCACGGCGGTTCTAGGAAATCGGGGCGAAATCTGGTATAAAACGCGGCCTTCCTTACGTTTTAATTCAGGATTTGAGCAATGGCCAGAGAATGCCAAGTAACGGGCAAGCGGGTGATGACGGGCAATAACGTCTCCCACGCCCACAACAAAACCAAGCGGGTATTCAAGCCGAATATCCATGACAAGCGTTTTTGGGTTGAAAGTGAGAATCGATGGGTGCGCTTGCGTGTTTCCCATCAGGGCCTGCGCATCATTGATAAAAAGGGCATTGATGTGGTGCTGGAAGAGTTACGTGGCCGAGGAACCAAGGTCTAGTCCCACCCCCAAATCCACCGTGGAGTCGGTATCCTTATGAGAGATAAAATCAAACTCGTTTCTTCCGCCGGAACCGGTCACTATTACACGACCACCAAAAACAAAAGAACTCAGCCGGAAAAGATGGAAATCAAGAAGTACGACCCGGTTGTGCGCAAGCACGTTGCCTATAAGGAAGCGAAGATCAAGTAATGAGTAATGAGCGGTAACCGCAGAACGTATGCCTAGAAAACCCTCGCCTGCGGCGGGGGTTTTTGTTATTTAGCGGGCGCGGTAGGTAATGCGGCCTTTGCTCAGATCGTAGGGGGTTAACTGCACAGTTACCTTATCGCCGCGCAAAATGCGGATGTAGTTTTTCCTCATCTTGCCTGAGATATGGGCCGTCACGATATGGCCATTATCGAGTTCCACTCGGAATTGCGTATTGGGCAGGTTCTCGAGAACCGTGCCTTCCATTTCAATGTGTTCTTCTTTTGCCACGCGATATTGGGCTAGCGCCCGTTGATCATTTCAGAGCGCGCAGTATACCGAAGTTTGCTATTCTCAATCGACATCGGCGCTTCAAAGATTGTTGAGGCCTTGCGAGAAGATCTCATCGTGCGATCGATCTCTTATTTAAGGAAGCTCTTGCCATGATTGACCTGTTTTTCTGGCCCACACCGAACGGCCTCAAGCCTCTGATATTCCTCAAAGAAACCGGGCTTGCGTACAGATTGAAGCCAACGGACATCAATGCAGGAGAGCAATTTCAGCCGACCTTCCTGAGTATTTCGCCCAATAACCGGATCCCGGCGATCCTGGACCACGCGCCGGCCGACGGCGGCAAGCCGTTGTCTGTCTTTGAGTCGGGCGCCATACTCATTTATCTTGCCGAGAAGACAGGTCGATTTTTTTCCGATGATCTTCGCCAGCGGGTTCGGGTCCTCGAATGGCTGATGTGGCAGATGGGGGGATTGGGACCCATGCTCGGTCAGAACCATCATTTCAATATCTATGCACCCGAGAAAGTGCCGTACGCTGTTCAGCGATACAACCAGGAGGCGTCACGCCTGTACGCCGTGTTGGATGGCCAGCTGAATAATCGAGCCTTTATTTGCGATGAGTACTCGATTGCCGATATGGCCTGCTATCCGTGGGTAGCACGCCATGAACGGCACCAAATTGACCTCGCTGCGTTCCCGAATGTCCAACGATGGTTTTCGCAGATGGGCGCTCGGCCGGCAGTAATGTCTGCCTACGAGGAGGCAGAGCGAGTAAATGAAGGGCGAGCGGTGACCGCTGGGGCAGGGAACGTGTTATTCGGTCAGACGGCTGAGACCATCCGTCGGGCTCAGAACGCCGAGTAAACCATCTCGATTTTATCGAGGCGTTGCTGGCGCAGTTGAGGTGCCCTGGAAAAAGAGGTCGACGCAAAGTCCCGGATCGG
>JAYNKS010000031.1:12062-12710 GCA_038111345.1 Gammaproteobacteria bacterium
GATGACAGCCCCGTGCAGCTGAAGAACCGCTCGGGCGAGGCTTAGACCCAATCCGTTTCCCGGTGTCGACCGGCTCGCGTCAGTTCTGTAGAAGCGCTGGAAAACCCGATCGTGTTCGTGTGTCGCGATTCCCGGGCCGCTGTCGCAAATGCTCAGAAAAGGTCGATCTTCTCGGGTACCGACACGTAGCTGGATCCGTCCACCCATGGGCGTATATTTGATTGCGTTGTCCATGATGTTGGCCAAAGACTGAAAGAGCATGTCTCGATCAGCAACGAGCTGTGGAGCGTCGTCAATCAAGAGGGTAATTTTTTGGTGCTTATCATCAGCAAGCGGCTCATAAAACTCGACAATATCTTTGAGCAAGTCAGCGAGTGAGAGATCAACCAGAGTCGGCGTCACGGTTTCAGATTCGATCCGTGCGATGCGCAGCAGAGCATTGAATAAGCCCAGCAAACGGTCTGCCTCGCGCAGCGCATGCGATAAGGTTTCGCTCAGTTCTGGGTCGTGAGGTCGCTGCGTTGAGATTTCCTCAAGATCCTGCCGCAGGCGGGAAAGCGGTGTTTTCAGGTCATGAGCGATGTTGTCACTCACCTGGCGGATACCCTCCATCAGTTCCTGAATCTGATCGAGCATTCGATTTAAGTG
>JAYNKS010000032.1:0-8028 GCA_038111345.1 Gammaproteobacteria bacterium
AATGAAATCAATATCAACCTCCTGATACTCCGAAATAGCTTGCCGGGACGCAGCAGTTAAAAGGTCGATCCGACCCTTTGGGCCCGTGCCGAGGATTTTCAACCCCTCAATCAATAGGCGATCTGTCCCGGTCGACGGGTCATGATCACAGGGGTCGACACGAAGAGCAGTCACCCCGTTGAGCGCATCAGAGGGCTCGAAAATCATCTGATGGGCTCCCTCTCGGGGGAAAACAGCGCTCAGGCGTCTTTGCTCCGAAAAGCCCGCGGTCGCCGTGCTCCAGTAAATCGCAGCCGTTGTCGCTGGGATCGAGGCCTGAACCGACGATCGCCCTTCTTGTTGCAGCAACCGGATGAAGTCTTCCTTTGAAGCACAAGATCTCAAATCTGGCAATGACCGCAAATCATCTGACGCCTCCTCCCAAAAGCGGCCTAGCGCATCAACCGTCCATTGCGTCTCGGCTATCTCAGCGGCCGCCGCGGGCGAATAATCCCCTTGATCCCTAGTCCAACCGGGAAAGGTATTGGCAACAAGCGCGCCCTGATCATTCACAAAAAGATCTTGGTAGGCCTCTTTTTCCTCAGACGCTGCCCATTGGCCTGCATGGACCGCCACCATTGACGAGAACGCCCCAAGATTCGCCAGGCCCGCGATCGAGCGGAGCCAGAAACGCCCCAGGGGCTCAGCCTTTGAAAGTGGGAGGCTCGACGCCTGGCCCGAGGGGAAACCTTGCACCCCGTCTTCGCCTGAAGGCATAGCCCATCCGCCAGCGCCGGGAGGGTCTACTTCTTCAAAAATAATCCAATCGAAGGCATGACAATCGTCTGCAACGGCAGCGCTTGGCGAGATCACGATTCCAAACGAGTCAGCTATATCGGCGAAGAGACCCGCATCCTCTAATGCGAGCGACTGAAGCCGAGCCGGAGTTAATTGCTGATTTGCCGCCGCCCGGTGCTCAGACGGGTAACGCCAGAGTAGTGTGTTTAGCTCAGGGCGGGAGAGCCCGGGAGTGCTGATCGTGGCTGCCGGCAGTTTGTAGTCGGGCAAGGGATAGAAAAAAGACGCGTAAGCCCCTAACCCATCGATCATCGATATCCAGGCTTTTCTGTCGAAAGTGGTAATCCCGTCGCCCACCCCGCTCACGGGGTAATCCGCAAGACCGACCCAGGGTCTGGTCAGATGATCTTCGGGTCCGCCAAACAGGTATTTTCCGCCCACCCGATTTTCAATCGCGACCACGATCATGCCGTCTGGCTTTAATGATGCCAGCGCCTTGGAGAGCATCGCCTGAACGGCGACCTGTGCGGGAAGGCGGTCGTTCCCAAACCGGCGGGCGTACTCCAGAACGCCGACGAATAGCACGACGTCATACGTAGCGCTTGGAATATTGAAGACATTGAAGTCGGCATGAACGACGGCCACGGATTCAAGCCCAGAACAACGCATCGCCGCGAGGCGTGATCGAGACAGGCTGCCCTCCAGCGCATCGACGCAATGACCATGATCTCCCAGGTACCGGGTGATGGCCCCACAACCAGCGCCGACCTCAAGAATTCGGGAATTTGGCTTTAACTTAAGACCCCTCAGTAAGTTACCGCGCCGAGGGGATAGGTGGTAGTCAAGCGCCCAGTCGCCAAAACCTTTTAAAAAGGCGGGTGAACGCCAGCTTAAGTCGGACGCGGTGGTCAGAATCGACCGCAGTTTCTCCTCTGTCTCAGATCCATCGCTGTAGTCGAGGTCTCGACCTTGATCGGCCGGTAGCCAAACGCCCCGCTCGCAGAGCAGGTTGTTGCTCTTTACCAGATCCGGATGAGGCGATTCAGGAAACGCGGCCATAACGATCGCTCGCAATATGACGGGGATGACGGCCCATCGCCACGCTCGCGGCAATGGGTCTCATCGAAATAATGGTGCCGAAGGCCGGACTCGAACCGGCACGGCTTGCGCCACCGCCCCCTCAAGACGGCGTGTCTACCAGTTTCACCACTTCGGCAAGAAACATAAGAAAAAAGCCAGCATCGATCACGCTAGTTCTGCGTGGACCCCGGCACAACAGGCACGTCCGGATTCGCTTGACCCTGACTCGAGGAGGCAGCGCCATCCGTGCCCTCTGAGGTTGAGCCATTCGCCCCTGACTGGGTAGCCATCACACTGCGCGGAGCCGCGCTCTGCTTGGTGTACATATAAGCAAGACTCAGGCCTGTGATAAAGAAGACGGTGGCGAGAATCGCCGTCGTTCGACTTAGAAAATTCGCCGACCCGCGGCTGCCAAAAACCGATTGGGAGGATCCCCCGCCGAAGGCTGCCCCCATATCCGCGCCTTTGCCTTGCTGCAAAAGCACCAGGACGACAATTGAAATTGCCGCGATCAAATGAACAACCGTAAAAATACTCGTTAATAAAGTCATGATGCTGCCGAAATGATACCAAGAAAGTCTGTCGCCTTGAGAGAGGCGCCACCAATTAAACCACCATCGATGTCTGGCTGACCAAATAGCCCCGCTGCGTTGTCGGGTTTTACACTGCCCCCGTACAGAATTCGAGTCGAGTCTGCAACAGCTGCACTGATTTCCAAAAGCAATCCCCTGATCAGTGCATGAACCTCCTGCGCCTGCGACTCTGATGCGGTCAACCCGGTCCCGATTGCCCAAACCGGCTCGTATGCAATCACTGCATCCGGAAAGATCTCGCCGCCGGCTTGGTCCAAAACCGCTCTGAACTGCCGCGTCACCACTTTATCGGTGACACCCTCTTCGCGTTCTCTCTGGGTCTCGCCCAGACACACGATCGGCTTGAGGCCCTGCGAAAAGGCTGCCTTGGCCTTCTCGCCCACCGCTTCGTCCGACTCACCATACAGCGCTCGGCGCTCGGAGTGACCTACGATCACATAGTCGCAGCCGACATCCTTGAGCATGCCCGCGCTGATTTCGCCCGTGAAGGCTCCGGCCTCGTGAATGTCGAGATTTTGCGCCCCTAAAGAGATCGGTGTATCGGTTAAAAGACCGCATGATCGCTCAAGGAACGCGAACGGCGGGCAGACCAAGACATCGGCACCCATTTCCGTACGGTGATCCCCTAACCCTTGGGTGACCTGACCGATCAGCTCGTCGACCATCGCTCGGCTGCCGTTCATTTTCCAGTTTCCTGCCACCATGGGCCGACGCATCTTCGGTCTCTCCCCTCTCTAATATCAGACGTTCGCACTCAAAAAAGGCGTGCAATGGTAACGACGCGCTCGCCAAGAAGCAACCGAAGATGGCCATCAGTGTGAGTAAACGGACGATCCCTAAGGAGATCGGCGTGCTCGGCCTGGCCGACTGATCCGTCTAGGCTCGAGCCGCTGACACCGCCGCTGCGAGCCGCTCAGCATGCTGATCGGCGCAGTTCTGATTATCTGCTTCAACCATCACTCTCACCAACGGCTCCGTACCGGACGGCCGCAAGACCACGCGCCCGCGGGTGCCCAGTTCCGCCTCACTCTCTCGCAGTGCCAGGATCACCGCCTGGCTTTCAATGACGGCGGTAGGAGACGCGCCCTCCAATCGAACGTTGACTAAACGTTGAGGGAACATCTCAAGGTCCGAGACCAACTCGGCGAGGGAGCGACCCGATGTCACCATCACCTCCATCACCGCCAGCGCCGCAACAAGTCCATCGCCCGTAGTGCTTCGATCAAGACAAAGGATATGGCCGGACGTCTCGCCGCCTAACGTCCAGTTTCTTTCTGCCAGGGCCTCGAGCACATAGCGATCACCCACCTTGGCTCGCACGAACGGAATACCCTGGGACCGGCACGCCCGTTCAACGCCCAGATTTGTCATGAGGGTACCGACCACTCCGCCAAAGTTTTCGCGACTGTGATAGTGGCGACTCAGCAAGAAAAGAATGCCGTCGCCATTCACAAGGCCACCGTTTGCATCAGCCAGGACGACGCGATCGGCATCCCCATCAACTGCGATGCCAATATCAGACCCACTTTTTCGAACCAGCTCGCAGAGCGTATCGGGTCGTGTGGACCCTCCATCACGATTGATGTTGAACCCGTCTGGTTCTATGCCAACGCAGGACACGTTGGCCCCAAGCTCTCTCAAGACCAGCGGTCCTACCTGATAGGACGCGCCATGAGCGCAATCGAGCGCTACCTTAAGGCCGTCCAACCGGAGCCCTGGGGGAAGGGTATTCCGGCAATGCTCGGCGTAGCGCGGGACCGCGTCGACCAGACGTTCGGCCTTGCCAAGCGCTTCCGGCGCGACGGTGTGCATAGACTCCGTCATTAAGGCCTCGATTTGCTCCTCCGTCTCGTCATCTAGCTTGCGTCCCGATGCAGAGAAAAATTTGATGCCGTTATCGTGGTACGGATTGTGAGAGGCGCTGATGACGATTCCGCCGCAGGCACCCACCTGTCGCGTGAGATAGGCGATGCCGGGTGTCGGCAAAGGTCCGGTGAGGGCAATGTCGACCCCGGCCGCACTTAGGCCGGCCTCGAGGGCAGACTCCAGCAGGTAACCTGAAATACGGGTGTCTTTACCAATGATCACGCGCCCTCGCGCATGGCCGGCGCCAAGCACTCGCCCTGCTGCCCAGCCTAGGTGAAGCACTTCGGCAGGGGTCACCGGCGACACTCCCACCTCCCCTCGTACGCCGTCTGTTCCAAAGTACTTCCGAGTACTCATCTGAGCTCAATCGCCTCACTCGAACTCGTATATCCGGGATCTACTGTTGAGGCAGACCAGAGGCTCAGCATTCGCACCGTAGTCTTCACATCATGAACCCTAAGTAGTCGTGCGCCCCGCTCCGCTGCCAAAACCGCCATGACCGCGCTCGCCTGATCGAGCTCAGGCCCCGAATCAGCCGCTGACAACCGCCGAATAAAGGCTTTTCGCGAGACGCCAATCATCAAAGGAACTCCTAGCTTCAAGAACGCCGGTAAGGCAGACATCAACTGCAGATTATGACCTTGGGTCTTCCCAAAACCAAAACCCGGATCGACAATCAGTTGTTGCCTCGATAGTCCTTTTTCCAGACAGGCCTCAATTCGACCCCCCAGAAACTGAAACACCTCCCGAACAACGTCTTGGTACTGGGGCGACGACTGCATGGTTTCGGGCGTTCCCTTCATATGCATAAGGCAAACGGGCACGCCTAAGGCAAGTGCGGTGTCAAGCGCATCCGGCTGAGTCAGAGCAAACACATCATTGATACAGCAGGCACCGGCCGCTACCGCAGCAGCCATGACCGCTGCCTTACTGGTGTCAACCGAAACGCTTATCCCCTCTGCTGCCAGAGCGGCTATGACCGGAACCACGCGCTCGATCTCTTCCGAAGCGCAAACGGGTCGAGCCCCGGGACGAGTGGACTCGCCCCCGACGTCGACACTCGCCGCTCCGTCGGCGGCCAGCTGACGCCCGTGGGCGATAGCGCGCTCAGTCGAAAGAAATACACCGCCGTCCGAGAACGAATCGGGCGTCACGTTGACGATGCCCATCACGCTCGGCTCGCCAGCGCTGGGCATCCTGAGACTCACGGAAGATTTTTAGGTCGAACGACTCGAACTAATCCACTAGAGGGAGTCGCTGGCCGGCGCATCCATATTGGGCTTGATATCCGGCCGTTCCTTCGCTTTGGCTCCACCGCTTGGCTTGTTCCCACTGTCGTTTGAACTCGGCGGGCGAGGCGTTTCACCACGCATAATCTGGTCGATCTGGTCGGACTCTAACGTTTCCCAGTCCATCAGGGCATGAGCCATGACCTCAATAATCTCCCGATGCGCCTCGATGATCTCTCTGGCCCGGGAATACTGCTCTTCGATGATGCGACTGACCTCCTGATCAACCTGTTCGGCAGTCGCGTTACTGATATTGCGATGTGTTGTGACATCCCTTCCCAGAAATACCTCAGATTCATTGTCTCCATACACGCGGGGACCCAACTGATCACTCATACCCCATCGCTGAACCATTTTCTGTGCCAGGCTCGTCGCCTGCTCGAAGTCGTTCGCGGCTCCCGTCGTCATCTGATTCATGAAGACTTCTTCAGCGATACGGCCCCCCATCAGCACCGCGATACGGGCAAGCAGGTGGTCCCGGTTGTGACTGTAACGGTCTTCCTGGGGCAATTGCATCGTAACGCCCAGCGCCCTTCCTCGCGGAATAATCGTTACTTTATGAACGGGATCCGTATTGTCCGCCAGGGCCTTTGCCACCACGGCATGACCCGACTCGTGATACGCCGTGTTCAACCGCTCCTGCTCGGGCATCACAATGGAGCGACGCTCGACGCCCATAATTACCTTATCTTTCGCGAGCTCAAACTGCTCCATCGAAACCGTCTTGCGGCCCGCCCGCGCAGCAAAAAGAGCCGCTTCATTCACCAGATTAGCAAGATCCGCACCCGAAAATCCCGGCGTCCCGCGCGCAATAATCGCGGCATCCACGTCGTTATCGATAGGCACTTTGCGCATGTGGACCTTCAAGATGGCTTCTCGTCCCCGAATGTCCGGCAGTGGAACATGCACCTGCCGATCGAAGCGCCCCGGGCGCAGCAGCGCCGGATCAAGAACATCAGGGCGGTTAGTGGCCGCAATCACGATGATCCCCTCATGCCCCTCAAATCCATCCATTTCAACCAGCAACTGGTTCAGGGTCTGCTCGCGCTCGTCGTGACCCCCGCCAAGACCCGCGCCGCGCTGGCGACCCACGGCATCAATCTCGTCAATAAAAATGATGCACGGGGCATTCTTTTTCGCCTGCTCAAACATATCGCGCACGCGTGAGGCGCCCACGCCCACAAACATTTCTACAAAATCCGATCCGGATATCGTAAAGAACGGCACCTTCGCCTCGCCCGCAATAGCTTTTGCTAGCAGGGTTTTGCCCGTGCCCGGGCTTCCGGTCATCAGAACCCCTCGAGGAATCCGGCCGCCAAGTTTTTGAAAGCGCGATGGATCCTGCAGGAACTCGACCAATTCGCCGACTTCTTCTTTAGCCTCATCTACCCCGGCGACGTCAGCGAAAGTAATGTTGTTTTTATCTTCCGTCAGAAGACGCGCTTTGCTCTTGCCAAAGCTGAGGGCTCCGCGACCTCCCCCGCCCTGCATCTGACGCATGAAAAACACCCAAACGCCGATGAGGAGTAGCAACGGGAACCAGCTGATGAAAATTTGCATCAGCAAAGAGGGCTCTTCCTCCCTCTGTGCTTTGATCACAATGTCTGCCTTGAGCAGATCGTTGACGAGGCCCGGATCGCCGGGCGAATAAGTCACGTATCGTTCTCCGTTGTGCCCACGAATGTAAATCGTGGCGCCATCGATAGTGACCTGCTCTACCGACCCTCGCTCCACCTCATCGAGGAATACAGAGTAGTCAATTTCTTGCCCCTGCCTATTTTGCTGTGGAGCAAAATTATTGAATACGGCCATGAGGACCATGGCAATGACCAGCCACAGTACGAGATTCTTGGTAAGGTTATTCATATGCGCGTCTTCGAGCTTAACTGTTCGATCGTGGTACAGGTTGTGTGGGCAGACTTCACTCTGTTGGCCTAATTTTCAGACTTTTACATCGCCAATACAATCTCGCGTCCATTTGCACTGGTAGCCTGACTCTTCGGGCCATATTGTCAGCGCCCTCACGTCATGCGACCGTCAAATCGGGTCCCGAGCGACCACATATACCTCGGTACTCTCAGATCGAGACGCTTTTGGTTTTCGGACACGAAATGATTCAAAGCGCTCTGAAAGACCATCAAGAACACCCTTTGCTTCAACTCCTTCAAAAAATTTAGCGACAAACACCCCGTGTTCACGCAGTTGCGAATGCGCGAATACGGCTGCCTGAGTTACCAACTCCCCCATGGCGACTTGATCCACATTCTTTATACCAGTCAAATTGGGGGCCATATCGGAGATTACAAGGTCCAGCGGTCTCCCTTCGAGACTTACCGTTACCTGTTCTTTTACCGAAGGATCCAAAAAATCGCCGAGAATCATATGAATGCCGGTAATCGGTGCCATCTCAAGCCGATCCAAGG
>JAYNKS010000032.1:8047-12668 GCA_038111345.1 Gammaproteobacteria bacterium
CTTGGGACCCACCCGGGATGTTGCGTACTGACTCCAGCTGCCCGGGGCAGCTCCAAGATCAACGACCGTCATCCCCGCTCGAAATAACCGGTCTTTCTTATCCAACTGCTCCAATTTCAAAGCGGCACGCGAGCGAAAGCCGCGGGCTCGTGCTTGCGCCACATAAGGATCGTTGGCTTGTCTCTGACTCCACGCACGAGAACGCGCCCCTTTCTTAGCACTCATAATTTCCGGTGGTATCCTTCGCTGTCGCGGAATGCTTTCAATCAAGAACGTGATGAATCTTAAAGGCAAAGAACTGAATCGACTGCGCGGCCTCGCCCATCACCTTAAGCCTATTGTGACGGTTGGCATGGCAGGCGTCACGCCCGCTGTAGCCAACGAACTTGAAACCGCATTAGCAAACCGAGAGCTCGTAAAGGTCCGCCTGCCGGCACTACCGAGACCGGAGAAAACCAAAGCACTGCAGGAACTTTGCGATCATACGCGCTCGACCCCGGTACAACTCATCGGTCGTATCGGCGTGGTGTACCGGCCCCTGGCCTCCTGATCACCCTATCCCCGTCCGTCTCGGGACCTATGCCATCATACTCATGTGCTTCATTGCGATCGCGCTTCGCTCCCATCCCAAATTCCCGTTCGTGGTGGCGGCAAACCGAGATGAGTTTCACGATAGGGCAGCCGATCCCCTACACCTATGGCCGACTCCGGTTCCTTTTGCCGCGGGAACCGATCGGACCGCTGGCGGCACGTGGCTCGGTCTGTCGACCCACGGGCACTTTGCCGCCTTAACCAACTGCAAAGGTGACGGCCGCTCTTCAAAACCGGGACTGAGATCACGAGGGACTCTGGTGAAGGACTACCTGCTGCAGGATTCAGGTCTGCTCGCATCTCTGGAGAATGGCGCACTCGTTAAGGATCCGGACTTTGGTGGGTTTAACCTTGTGGTCGGAACCGCCCAGCGTTTGCAGTTGCTTTCAAATATCGGCCCAAACGTTGGCCCGTTTGAAAGCGGTATCCGAGTGATCAGTAATCACCCCCTGAGCTTATCCTGGCCCAAGACACTTGTCGGAAAGCGCCGATTTACTGACATTCTGGATACGCAAGCAGGGAGTGAGAAATTAACCCGCTGTTTGTTTGATTTTCTGCAGGAAAAAAATCCAGTGACGAACGATCCGGACCTCGAGTCCCGAGATGACCTCGCGTCGCAGATTCAACGAACCATATTCGTGACCGGCGAGACCTACGGTACGCGAGCCAGTACGGTGATTCTTCTGGATACACATGGTCGGGCGTCGATCACGGAAAAGACATTCGCGCCCGGCGGCGTGCTCGTTTCAACTCAGACCGTCCGGTTCAAACTTGAAAAAGGAAACTAACCGCCTGCCCTCACAACGACCGAGGGTAGGGATATAGCTGTCCGGCAATCGCCGCCGTCGACTTGCGATTGAGAAAAAGATGCCATTTTTTCCCGCCCAGTTCTGAAAAAACATACGCACAGCGAACCCCAGCCAAAAGCAAGGCTCGAATCTCATTGACGTTTCGTTGATCCTCTAAATACGATTGCTCGCCCTTGATCATGATTCTCGGACCAAGATGGCTGAGTGTCTCCGTATAAATTGCCGCGAGCTCGTCGACTGACGTTGGACTATGTATATCGCCCGAGCCCAGCCACTCGGCGAATGTCTCTAGCCTGGAACGAAGGGTCCGAATAGCCTGCGGTTGTTTACAAAGGAACCGCTCAAGATTGACTATGGCAGTCAGAGTGCGTACGCGTTCCATGAGAAACGGGTCGGCACGTTTTACCATCAAGTCAGCAAGGCCTAAAGCATTGCTTTCGATCCCGCCGAGGGCAACTTCTGGATCGCTTTCATCGAACACGATAATGCGGGCAAGGGTTTCCCGTTTAGCATCCTCGGAAGCCCGGCCTCGGCGAGCAATGTCCTGAACCAATTTTGAGCATTGGGCGATGCCTGCTAACGCCAAGACACGATTTTCGACTCGGCTCAACAAGGCCAAAGACTCGATGGACTCAACGCTTCAGGTCCAGGGACTCGTCAATCCTTCGACGAACATCATGAGCCACCCTAAGCGCTCTCAGACCGTCCTCTCCTGATACAACCGGTGCCTTTTTATCGCGCACGCACCGAACAAAATCTTCAAGTTCCGCATCGAGCGGCGGCCGATGTTCGACCGCAATCGAGTCCGTCACAATTGGCGCAAAGCCATCGGGGCCGGGGGTCTGGCCCGGTCGGGCAATATCGATCTGCTGGTCTTCAAAATTGAGCGCGAGGTATGCTGAGTCTGCAAAAATCCGGATTCGCCTGAACTTTTTGGCCGAGATTCGACTGGCGGTGACGTTCGCTATCGCCCCATTTGAAAACTCCAGGCGCGCATTTGCGATATCCACATGCTCTGTAATCACTCTCGCCCCGACCGCTGACACATACCGCAGCTCGGACGGGACCAGAGACATCACAATATCGATGTCATGAATCATTAGGTCAGTGACGACGTCCACATCGGTCGCTCGCGCCACGAACTGTCCGAGTCGATGCACCTCAAGAAACCGCGGATTCCTCAACTCTTCCGCCAGGCGGACCACTCCCGCGTTAAAGCGTTCAAGATGGCCAATCTGCAAAAGCGTGGACGTCTGGCCGGCGATTGCAACAATGGCCTCGGCATCCTGAAGCGTATGGGCGACTGGTTTTTCCAGCAGCACCGGTATCCCACGCTTCAAAAACGGTTCGGCTACGCTCCGATGCAGAGAGGTTGGAACGACGATGCTAACGGCATCTATCTGATCGAACATGTCCTCGGATGACTCAAAGACGCGACAATCTGTCTCGGAGGCCACCTGTCGAGCGACCGTCTCGTCCACATCCTGGACGCCCACCAATTCCACATCGGGCATCCGCTGATAGATGCGAGCGTGTATCGATCCTAGATACCCTACGCCGACGACCCCTATTCTTAAAAAGCGATTTCCCATCAGTGCATATGAAGACGACGATTGGAGAGACGACAACCTTAACCTGTCCGGACTCGGATCCCAAGGGTATGCCTACCGAGATTGATCTGGCACAATGGGATCAGATTATAGGATTCATTCTCGTCGCAGGCCGGCGAGCGCAAGATGAACACTACACCTCAGACCAGACCCTAACCGACTGATGACTCAAGTGATTGATTTTAGGAGCGACACCGTAACGAAGCCGACGGCAGCAATGCGAAAAGCCATGTCGAGCGCGGATGTGGGCGATGATGTGTATGGAGACGACCCTACGATCAACCAACTCGAGGCCGTCGCTGCGGAGCGCCTAGGGCAAGAGGCGGGTCTTTTTGTAAGCAGCGGCACTCAGGGCAACCTTCTGGCAATCCTTACCCATTGTCAGCGGGGTGAGGAATATATTGCCGGGATGCGATCCCATGCCTACCTAGAAGAGGCGGGCGGGGGAGCGGTTCTTGCGAGCGTCCAGCCGCAGCCCATAGATAACCAGGCGGATGGCACGCTCGACCTGGAAGCTGTAGAAGCCGCGATAAAGCCAGACGATTTTCATTTGGCGATTACCCGATTGCTTTGCCTGGAAAACACCTTCTTCGGTACGCCTCTTGCTCCTGACTACATTAAGGCCGCAAAAGCACTCGCCGATAAACACAGTCTTCGTTTTCATCTTGACGGCGCCCGCCTATTTAACGCGGCAGTGCGACTAGGGGTACCTGCGAGCGACATCGCCGGCTCGTTTGATTCGGTCTCTGCTTGCCTGTCTAAAGGGCTCGGTGCGCCGGTGGGAAGCGTACTGGCTGGCGATAAAGCGTTCATCGCTCGCGCGCGGCGATGGCGAAAAATGCTCGGTGGTGGCACACGTCAGGCCGGCATTCTGGCCGCTGCCGGGCTGCATGCGCTGGATCACCACGTTGACCGATTGGAAGAGGATCATATGCGAGCAGAGCGCTTAGCCGCCGCACTGTCGGATATCGACGGCATATCGGTTCAACCCTGCCCGATGCGAACCAATATGGTCTTTATTTCCATGGACCCCTCGAGACAAAAAGGCTTGGCCGCATTCATGCGCGATCAGGGGATTCTCATGACGGTGGAGGACGGCCCGATACGTATCGTTACCCATCTGGATATCTCAGACCCGGATATTTCAAAAACGGTAGAGGCCTTTAAGCGGTACTTTGATATCCGGCAAGCGGCCTGAGGATCGAAGGGGAGAGCAACGGCCGATACTACGCCGCTTGCCTCGATTGACGCATCACAGAAAGTTGCTGAGTTAGCGCTGCACAATTTTCAACCGCTTTCGCAGCGGCGGCCATTCGTACCGGCCCGTATCCTTTAACCGCCTGAGGCCAGCGAGCCAGCGCCAGCGCCGTATCGAAGTTTTCATTATCGATGGGCGTGACGCACAGATCAGCAATCGTTTTTGCAAACCGGCTCTGCATATCGCGGGCAAGAACCCGCTCAGATGAGTATCGGAACGGATCAAACCAACGACCGCGTACCCACCTAAGCATTCCCAATAGCGAAAACAATCTAAATATCCACGCACCAAACTCGCGTTTCTTCGGGCGACCGGTTGCCGGGTCCAGTTGGGAAATGATCGGCGGTGCGAGG